>JBASWO010000105.1:0-32505 GCA_049276515.1 Alphaproteobacteria bacterium | reverse complement strand
TTCCAGAGCGTTGCTGCCGCGGCAGGGGTGCCAGAAGCCACGCCCCACACGCTGCGCCATACGTCAGCTACATGGATGCGCCGGAGCAAAATTTCGACCGATGATATCGGCGAATATCTCGGCCACAAAGACGGTCGCATGGCTGCTCGGGTTTACACCCATCATCATCCAGAATTTCTGTCAAACGCTGCCGACGCCTTGGATTTTCGTCGCGGAAACACCGTCAGACAAATCGTTACTGCCCCCATAACTGCCCCATTGATCACAGAGAGCGATGAGGTGAGTGATCTAACTGTTTGTAATGTAATGGTGGACACTACAGGGATTGAACCTGTGACCCCTACCATGTCAAGGTAGTGCTCTACCGCTGAGCTAAGTGTCCTTATCCTTGGGTTGCAAGGTTTTAGGGTTTTGCTAGGCTTTGATCAAGCTGAATAAATGAAGCTTATATTGGTGGGTGAAACATGAATATAGCAAAGGCCTTTCAAACATTCGCTTTATCTATCACCCAAAAGATTGCACAATGCTTTTCTCCGCTTCGTACAGAGCCCGGTTATGACAGTCTCGAAGAGCGCCTCGCAAGTTTAGTTATACTTCGTTTTGGCAGAGAGGGTACAGGCACAGGAAAAGGATATCCTGGCGGTCCACTTTCAGATAGCGCCATTGTTCGCATCATACGTGATGATCCAGAAAATCCAGAAATTATGGCATGGCTTCATCCACACAATTATGATCCAGCTGAAATTCGTGTGACGCCAAAACAAATCTCTTGGCGCCATTGCTCCAATCCAACCAAACCAACGGAAGAAGATAAAAAAAGCCAATGGTATGATTTAGAACATGAAGGCGTCTTTTCCTCGCGACAGGTTGCTCTTGGCATGGGGCAAATTATTTTGACTGTTTTTGCAAAACGTTTCCCTGCTCTTGCAACAACACCAAAACCAAAAACACAAATTCCTGCCGATGTCTTAGAAAGACAGATTGCTCAAACGAAGCCCTACCCGGCATGGGAGCGTCGTTTCAACCCCACAGTATTGGCAGCATAAAAAAAGGGCTGCAGCTTTAAGACCGCAGCCCTTAAGTTCAGGGAGGAAACGCCTAAAAAAGAGCGTTGCGGGAGCATCGGGGAGATGTTTTCCCGCACTGCAACAATACGCTTTTCGTCACGCTTCAACAACGAAAAAAGATTATGTTTTTGAATCAGATAGATGCGATTTGATGCTTATCGTATGCTTTATCTGTGAGTCGGCTCAATCAACCTTTATGTAGAATTTTGACCATGCAACATGCCTTCAAATTAGATGATGAAAAGAACTTGGCATCACCCCAGATGTCAAAAATCATCAATTATGATTTTCCTCAAGATTTAAAAAACTGGAATCATATTGCTTTTGTTGGTGAAGCGCCTGGCGCCGAGGAAGTGCGCCTCGGTCATCCCTTTGTAGGTCGCAGTGGTCAGCTTTTAGATAAAATGCTTGAACGTGCCGGTATCAATCGCAAAGACAGTTTAATCGCTAATATTTTTCGTATGCAGCCACCTGGCAATAAAGTCGATCACTTTTTTATCTCGCGCGGTAAGGCAAAAAAAGAAAAGACGGGCATCTGCGAAAAACATGGCCAGTTCGGTAGTAATTTTTGTCGCGAAGAATTTGCAGGTGAGCTCGATCATTTAAAAAAGACGATTGAAAAACTGAAGCCCAAAATTCTGATTGCTCTTGGGCGCACGCCGCTCTGGGCTCTTACAAGTGAAAACGGTTTACTCAGTAAAGTAGGCAAACCCCTGCCTGGCACATTGGTGCCTGGGATTGATGTGATTCCAACCTATCACCCCAGTTTCATTATGAGAGGCAATTGGGGGCTGCAGGATGAATGGCTGGGACATTTTCTGTCGGCTAAGAAGCTTATCGTTTAGATTCAAGGCATTAACCAACAAAACCTGGCCGTTTTTTGTGACATGAAAGTAACGCTTTGCTTGCAATAACAAGGGCTAAAGGGGTAATCATTCCGGCCTGTGCCTTAACAATGTTATAAGGCGGGATTGCCTGAGGACGACGTCCATTGGCCCCAAATATTTAATACACAAGGGGAGTAGCACTTGACCACATCAGCTAAAAATTCGGCCCAGGCCAAGTCCAATCACGAACGCATCAATATTCTTCAGGAATGTGAAATCGAAGCAGCCGATGTGAAGCCACAAACTGTTGGCAAACCATTGACCCCTTTGCTTGATACTGTTGTCATTCCAGAAGACTTGCGCAAATTAAAGCCTGAGCAATTGCCACAATTGGCTAGCGAATTACGTGCTGAAACCATTGATGCTGTCTCTGTAACAGGTGTCCATTTGGGTGCCGGTCTTGGTGTTGTTGAACTGACCACAGCCCTTCACTATGTTTTCAATACACCTGATGACATTTTGATCTGGGACGTTGGCCATCAAGCTTACCCCCATAAAATTTTAACCGGTCGTCGTGATCGTATCCGCACGCAGCGTATCGGTGGCGGCTTATCAGGTTTCACAAAGCGCTCCGAAAGCGAATATGATCCTTTTGGTGCAGCGCATAGCTCCACATCAATCTCAGCAGCCTTTGGCTATGCCGTTGGTCGTGATTTCAAGCGCAAGAAGAACAATGTGATTGCCGTTATTGGTGATGGCTCAATCTCCGCAGGTATGGCGTATGAAGCGATGAACAATGCTGGTGCATCTGACTCGCGCCTGATTGTTATCTTAAATGACAATGACATGTCGATCGCGCCTCCAACAGGTGCGATGAGCGCTTATCTCTCACGTATCGTGTCTTCCAAGGAATATCGCAACCTCCGCCATATCGCGAAGGAATTTGCCAAACTCTTCCCACGTCGTCTGAAAGAAGCCGCTAATAAAGCTGAGCGTTATGCACGTGGCATGGTTACAGGCGGAACCTTATTCGAAGAACTTGGTTTCTATTATGTTGGTCCGATTGATGGTCATAATCTTGAACATCTCGTTCCCGTTCTTGAAAATGTTCGCGATGACACACAAGGTGGACCTGTTCTGATCCATGTGGTCACACAGAAGGGTCATGGTTATGAGCCAGCTGAAAAATCAGCTGATAAGCTTCATGCCGTTGCACCGAAGTTTAACATTGTGAAGACGGCAGAAGAAAAAGCTAAGGAACCTGTGAAGGTCTCAAAGCCTACCTATACGCAAGTTTATGCCAAAGCACTAATTGCTGAAGCCGAACACGATAATCGCGTTCTTGCCATCACAGCCGCTATGCCTTCAGGCACCGGCCTTGATATCTTCGGCAAGAAGTTTCCAGAACGAACGTTTGATGTGGGTATTGCTGAGCAGCATGCTGTAACATTTGCAGCAGGTCTTGCCTGCGAAGGCTTCAAGCCTTTTGCCACAATCTATTCAACCTTCTTGCAACGCGCTTATGACCAGTTGGTTCACGACGTTGTTCTGCAAAATCTGCCTGTCCGCTTTATGATGGACCGTGCTGGTTTGGTTGGCGCTGATGGTTGCACCCATGCCGGTGCTTTCGATCTCGCTTATCTCTGCTGCTTACCCAACATCGTTGTGATGGCAGCTGGTGACGAAGTTGAGCTGATGCATATGATTGCAACCGCTGCAGCAATTGATGACGCACCATCGGCTGTTCGGTATCCACGCGGTGAAGGCCTTGGCCTTACACTTCCAGAACGCGGTCAGGTTCTTGCGATCGGTAAAGGTCGTATCGTTAAGGAAGGCTCAAAAGTTGCTATCCTTAATCTCGGCACACGTCTTGGCGAATGCTATAAGGCAGCTGAAGAGTTAGATGCACGCGGTCTCAGCACCACAATCGCTGATATGCGCTTTGCAAAACCAATTGATATGGATTTGGTCAAGCGTTTGGCTCAAGAACATGAAGTGCTGATCACGATTGAAGAAGGTTCAATCGGCGGTTTCGGTAGCCATGTTCTGCATCATCTCGCATCCATGGGCATGTTGGATCGTGGTCTTAAGATCAGACCCATGGCTCTGCCCGATATCTTCCAAGATCATGACGCGCCCTTTAAGCAATATGACCAGGCGGGTCTGAATGCGAAGCATATCGTTGCTAAGGCCTTAGAAGCATTAGGCCAAAGCGATGCTGCTGAAGCGGCAATTAGGGCATAAGGGCACATAATTTTGCCCGATTTGAGGGCCAGTAATGCCTTGCTCATTTTATAACTGTGGATGGACCCCATGAAGCGCATGAACCTTGTTGCTGTCTCGATCTTAGCCTTAGGCCTTTGCGCTTCTGCGTCTCTGGCTTTGGCCAAAACACCGGCGCCAAAAGAAGGCAGTAAGCCTGTAACAAAAACACAGGCCGCTACCACCTCACCATCATCCACTGTTAAAGAGTTTTACACGCAGCTGGTTGGCACCATGAAGCAAGGTGATCAGCTGGGTTATGCAGGACGCTTTAAAAAGCTCGAGCCTACTATTAAGTCTGCTTACAATTTGCCTCTCATGACACGTCTTGCCGTAGGCCCAGCTTGGGAAAAAGCAACAGCGTCTGAGCAAGAACAGTTGATCAGCGCTTTTTCTGATTTCAGTGTCGCCAATTATGCAAGCCGTTTTGCTAAATATGATGGTGAGCAGTTCGAAGTTACAGGTGAAAAGCCCGTCAGCGGCGGCGTGATTGTTGAAACCAAACTTACACCTAAAGATGGTGAAGCTGTTGTTCTCAATTACATGATGCGCCCAGATGAAAAAGGCGAATATCGTATCGTCGATGTTTTCTTGGATGGCTCGATCAGCGAGTTGGCGACACGTCGTGCTGAATTTACGTCGATCGTAACCCGCGAAGGCCTTCCTGCCTTGGTCAACTCTCTCGGCGCTAAATCAAAGCAAATGGGTCCGTCGTAAACAGTATTTAATCGGCGCAGGGCTTTAGCCCTCGATCCACATCATGTTCACTATTAAACGTATTGCCCTTATCCTCGCCATTGTTTTGACGGCTAATTTTGCTGTCTGGGCTTTGGTCAATCGCAGCGTCAGTGAACAATCTTGGGGCGGCCTGATTAATGGCCTTTCATACAGCGGCTGGCAGGCTGGTGACGAAGCTAATCGTAAAACGGATGCTGATATCGAACATGATATGGCGACCCTCGAGGGTCAAACCAATGCCATTCGTCTCTACGGTGTACGTGATGGTCTCGATCGGATTGTCCCTATCGCCGCTCAGCATAATATCAATGTCAATTTAGGGGCCTGGATTTCACGTGATGCCGGCACAAACGCGCAAGAAATTAGTATTGCGATTGATACGGCGCATGCCAATACAAACGTCAAACGTCTTATCATCGGCAACGAATCTTTACTGCGTGAAGATATTACGGCACCTGAACTTATTACTCTTATTGAACGTGTCAAAAAACAGGTTGCGATACCTGTCTCAACGGCTGAACCATGGCATGTCTGGCTTAAATATCCGGAACTTGCCGACAGCGTTGATTTTATCACCGTACATATTCTTCCCTATTGGGAAGGTGTGCCCGTTGATGGAGCCATAACTTACACGCTCTATCGTTACAATCAGCTGAAACAAGCCTTCCCCCAAAAGCATATTTATATCGGCGAATTGGGCTGGCCCAGCGAAGGGGAGTGGATCAAAGGTGCTGAGCCATCACAAATCAATCAAGCCAAATATATTCGCGATTTTTTAAACGTCGCCAGTGAAGAGCGCATTGATTATTCCATTGTTGAAGCTTTTGATGCGCCTTGGAAACGCAGTATTGAAGGTACAGTTGGTGCACATTGGGGGCTTTGGAACACCAATAATAAACCTAAATTCCCGATGACAGGCTCGATTGTTGAATCGACACGTTGGCTCCTCGGTTGCGTGATGGCTTCCCTTTTAGCTTTCATACCCATCCAATGGTTTATTCGTCGCCGTCAGCATAATTTGAAATTTGCGGGACAAGTTTTTTATGCAGCGCTCATTCAAGCGGTCGCATCGATCCTTATTTGGGCCATCATGGCTGCCGTTGCTGAGAAAATTTTAGATGGCAATGTCGTTGCTTGGGTCGCCCTCATTGGTTTTCAGATTATTCTCCTCGCTCTTCTTCTGGTTGATGGTCTGGAACTGACAGAAGTTTTGTGGACCAATAAACGTAATCGTTATTTTGAGCCGCACACCGATTGGCAACCACCAGCTAATGCACCCAAAGTTTCAATCCATGTGCCTTGCTATAATGAGCCACCTCATATGGTGATCGAAACGCTCGATGCCCTTGCCCTGCTTGATTACCCTAATCTTGAAGTGCTCGTGATTGATAACAACACGAAGGATGAAGAGGTTTGGAAACCGCTTGAAGAACATTGTGCTAAACTGGGTTCACGTTTTCGCTTTTTCCATCTGCCTAAATGGCCGGGCTTTAAAGCTGGTGCCCTCAATTTTGCGATGGCCCAAACAGCTCTTGATGCTGAAATCATTGGCGTTATTGATAGTGATTATGTCGTGACGCCTAACTGGTTACGCGGCACCGTTCCTTATTTTGATAAGGCAGATGTCGCTTTCGTTCAAGCCCCGCAAGATTATAGGGATAGTGCGGGCGATGCTTTCAAACGCATGTGTTATTGGGAATATGCGGGCTTCTTTCATATCGGCATGGTTGAGCGCAATGAGCGTAACGCCATCATTCAGCACGGCACCATGACCCTTATTCGCAAATCTGCGCTTCAACGCGTCGGTGGCTGGGCAGAATGGTGTATCTGTGAAGATGCTGAGCTTGGCTTACGTCTTTTTGAAACAGGCTATGAAGCCGTTTACATGAACCACTCTTTTGGTCGCGGCCTGATGCCTGATAATTTCAGTGCTTATAAAACTCAGCGTTTCCGCTGGGCCTATGGAGCTGTACAAATTTTAAAACGCCATTGGCGCTCACTAGCAGAAGGTCAAAACCTGACGCATGGCCAGCGCTATCATTTTGTGACCGGCTGGCTCCCTTGGTTTGCTGATGCTGCCCATATCGTTTTTGCATCAGCCGCCATTGTATGGTCGGTACTTTTGATGTTTAAGCTCGTGGAATTTCCACCAGCCGTGTTCTTAATCCCAACCTTAAGCGTGTTTGTTTTTAAAGTTGTCGCAGGTTTTGTTCTTTACCGCGCACGCATTCAGTGTGGATGGAAAGATCGCTTCATGGCAGCTATCGCAGGTATGGCCCTTTCTCACGCGGTTGCACGCGCTGTATGGCAAGGCATGTTTACATCCAGCAAACCCTTCTTTCGTACGCCCAAATGTGCCGATAAACCTGCGCTTACACAGGCTTTTATGATGGCGCGCGAGGAAGTTACTCTTTTAGGAGCGCTCATCATCAGCGCCATAGCCATTCTCATTAAATTTGATGTTCGCAACCACGATGCCGTTTTATGGGCTGGTATGCTTTTGGTGCAAACCCTGCCCTATTGGGCTGCTTTATTTGTGGCGCTTATCAATAGCTGGCCTAAGAAGCATGTGGCACTCCCCCTTCTCACCGCCCCAGATCAAGCTCCGTCTGTTCATTAGCAGGTGGATGGACAAGGACTTTATCGACGCGCCTTCCATCCATATCAACGACTTCAAAACGCGCATCCTCCCAATGGAAGTAATCACCTGAGGATGGCAAACGCTTCAATTGCTCAACCATAAAGCCGGCTAAGGTATGAAAATTACCTTCGCCGCGCATACCTTTGAGCCCTAGCAAGGTTTCAACTTCATCAAGCGGCGTCATACCATCAATCAACCAACTACCATCCTGACGTTGAAATGGTTTATCCTCAACTTCTTGTCCACGCTCAGGCAGATCGCCTGTGATCGCCATAAGAATATCAGTAATAGAAACCACGCCCTGAACGCTGCCATATTCATCAACCACGACCGCGATGTGCTGACCCGATTGTTTAAAATGATCGAGAATACGTAAAACAGGGGTGGTGTCGGGCACAATCAGAGGAGGTCGCATAGCTGTTTTGAGCTGAACAACATGACCATCGAACATTGTATTTAGTAAATCTTTGGAGTGAACAACGCCGATAATTTCTTCGAGATCACCGCGAGCAACAGGAAAACGACTATAGCCACTGTTACGGATGGTATCTTGATGTTCTTTGGCATCATCTTCAATGGCGAGCCACACCATATCAATACGTGGCGTCATGATGGTGCGGATCGTGCGATCAGCCAAACGCATAACCCCCTCAAGCATATCTTTTTCAGCTGGTTTAAAGACACCGCTTTCAGTGCCTTCAGCAATCATGCCTTTGACTTCTTCTTCAGTGACTGGATTTTCGCGCGGATTACTGAGACGCATCATCCGCAAAATGATCTCGGTTGATTTACTTAAGAACCAAACCATGGGTGCTGCAATAGTTGCAAAAATAGCCATGGCGTGCGCTGTAAAGATCGCAATAGGCTCGGCGTAAGAAAGGCCAATGCGCTTTGGCACCAACTCGCCAACCACAAGACTAAAATAAGTTACAACCACAACAGTGATGGCAAGGGCAGCACCCTCCCCGTGATTTTGCATCCAAGGAAGTGTGTTGAGGTAAATGCCTAAAGGCTCAGCCAAGGTAGCGCCTGAAAAAACGCCTGTCAGGACGCTATTAAGGGTAATGCCTGACTGAACAATCGATAAGAATGAGGCCGGGTTTTCGGCCATCTGCAGCGCCAGACGTGCGCCCTTACTGCCTTCATCCGCTTTTTGCTTTAACTGCATACGGCGCGCAGAAACTATGGCCAATTCTGACATGGCGAAAAAGCCATTCAGAAGGATGAGCAAAACAACGATGCTGATTTCAGCCGTTAAGGACAAGGATGGTCCTCGGCGTTACAGATAATAGACATGTCTCGGGGAACGGGCATTGCCGGGAGAATCTATCGGTTTTTAAGAAGATACGCAATATCCGCACAGATTATCGTTAACACTCATCAACAAAGCCAAATAGACAGCCAATGATAATATGTTAGACTCTTTGCATGCAGGATTTTCTTTCATTCTTATTTGCTTTTTTATCTGGCCTGGTTCTAGGTGGTGGCGCTGTTTGGCTGATTTCCCGCGCCCAAAACGGCACAACGACCCAACTCAGCGACAAGTTTAAAGCTCTTGCTGCCGATGCTTTGCGCGAAAGCAATGAAAGTTTTTTACAATTAGCTGAAAGCCGTTTGAAGCAAAGCGAGCAAGCAGCGGCAGCGACACTTGATAAAAAGACCGTCGCTATTGATGAAATGGTTAAACCCGTCAAAGAATCTTTGCAAAAAATGGATGCACAACTCCAAGCACTAGAAGTGAAGCGCGAAGGCGCTTACCGCGAATTGGCGGAAATGGTCAAAATCTCACACGAGACCCAACAGCAGTTACGCGGTGAAACCAGTCAACTTTTACAAGCTTTGCGCACACCCACGACACGTGGCCGTTGGGGTGAAATGCAATTGAAACGCATCCTTGAGATGACGGGCATGTCAGCGCATGCCAAAGATTTTTCAGCTCAACATACAATTAATACAGATGATGGTAGCCTGCGCCCTGACTTCATTGTCAATTTACCAGGCGAGCGCTGCATTATCATCGATAGCAAAGTACCGCTCTCTTCATATCTTGATGCTACACAAAGCACGGATGAGACCACACGGCAAAATGCTTTAAAGCAACATGCCAAACAGGTGCGCGAGCATGTACGCTCTCTTGGATCAAAGGCTTATTGGGATCAGGTTGAAGGAACACCAGAATTTGTTGTGTTGTTCCTGCCAGGCGATCATTTCCTCAGCGCTGCTTTGGATGATGATACAGATCTGATGGATTACAGCGTTGGGCAAAAAATTATTCTAGCAACGCCAATGACTTTAGTCGCCCTTCTTCGCACTGTTGCTTATGGTTGGCGCCAAGAAAATCTGCGCGATAATGTTAAAAAGATTGGTGCTATGGGTAGCGAGCTTTACGCATCGCTTCTCACAATGACCAATCACATTACAGCAGTGGGCAGCAAGCTCTC
Organism: Alphaproteobacteria bacterium; assembly: GCA_049276515.1. Taxonomy (GTDB): domain Bacteria; phylum Pseudomonadota; class Alphaproteobacteria; order UBA9219; family UBA9219; genus JAATFY01. Next base: position 22,529 of record JBASWO010000105.1, on the reverse strand, counting down.
AGGTGCTTTGGAGAGCTATAACAGTATGATAGGAAGCCTTGAGCGCAATGTGCTCAGTAAAGCGCGCCGCTTACGTGATTTTGGTGCTGCAAAAGATGGCAAAGCCTTACCGGAAACCCTGGAGCCGATTGATCTACAAGCCAGAAGTCTTACGATGAGTGAGAATGCTGCTAACGAAGATGCAGCTTAAGCCCGCGTTAGGGCTGGCCAAATACCATCACCGTAAGGCGAGGTTGAAGCGGGTCCAGGCGCAACAGGCTCAGCTGGAGTAGCTTTTGGAACAACTTTAACTTCTACTTGCTCAACTTGCATGTCGACAAAAGTGAATTTCTCACCACCCATCATTTCAGCAGCAGCAAGAAAATCTTTTTCAATGAAAGGCAATTCAGGCTGAAAAAGTGTTGTCTCTATGAGTACGATTTTGAGCTCGGACATTTAAATTTCCTCGTTATATAACCCTTATAATACTGATATATCCTGCAACTAATAGACTTTTTGCATGTCTTAATGAAAATGCTAGATTGTTAAAAGATAAAGCAAATTTAGCGGTTAACCATGTCCCAATTTCCTATTCGCATCATCCCTGATCCTGTTCTGCGCCAAAAGGCCCAGCCTGTGAGCGCTGTCGATAAGCGTATCGCTAAGTTCATGGATGACATGCTGGAATCCATGTACAAAAATCATGGCATTGGATTAGCCGCCAATCAGGTAGGTGTTCTCGAACGCGTTATCGTTGTGGATGTGTCTGAAGAACGTAATGGCAGTAAATCCCTTCTCATGGCTAACCCAGAAATCACTTGGTATGACCCTGAAGCGACTTTTACTTACAAAGAGGGCTGCCTTTCTATTCCTGATCAATATGCAGAAGTGACGCGCCCTAAACGCATTCGCATGAATTTTATCGGCCAAAACGGCAATAAGATTGAATTGGAAGCCGAAGATCTCCTGAGCCAATGCATTCAGCATGAAATAGATCATTTGAATGGCGTTCTATTCATTGATCATATCTCAAAACTGAAGCGCAATATGATCGAACGCAAAGTTGAAAAAGCCCAACGCGCCCAAGAAGGCGATACGTATCTTTAATCTCATGTCAAAACTCCGCCTCGCTTTTATGGGCACGCCTGATTTTGCAGTGCCAGCCCTACGGGCTTTGCATAAAGCAGGGCATGAGATCGTGGCTGTCTATTCTCAGCCGCCAAAACCAGCGGGTCGTGGTCAGCAGATTCAGAAATCCCCTATTCATAAAGCAGCTGAAGAGCTTGGCCTCTCTGTTTTTACACCTAAGACTTTGCGTGATGCGGATGAGCAGAAGAAATTTGCTGCTCTTAAACTTGATATAGCTATTGTCGCTGCCTACGGCCTTATTTTACCCAAAGCCATTTTAGAGGCACCCAGATTGGGATGCATCAATATTCATGCCTCTCTCCTGCCGCGCTGGCGTGGAGCAGCTCCTATTCAACGCGCCATATTGGCAGGCGATAGTGAGACCGGCATTACCATCATGCAAATGGCAGAAGGCCTCGATACAGGCGATATGCTTATGGTGGAAAAGATCGCCATAACACCCAAAACAACCGCAGGATCATTGCATGATCAATTGATGCAGTTGGGATCAAGTATGATCACGCGTGCCATTGATGATTTAGCAGCTCAAAAAATTAAACCTATTCCTCAGCCTGAGATGGGCGTGACCTATGCTGCAAAATTAACGCGTTCTGAAGGCAAAATTGATTGGTCTAAACCAGCCAGTGAGATTGAACGGCAAATCCGCGGTCTTCAACCTTGGCCAGGATGTTTTTTCATGCTGGGCAATGAAGCCATAAAAGTTCTAGCAGCTGAAACTGTTCGTCAATCAGGTACAGCTGGCACTTTACTATCTGATGATTTGACCATTGCGTGTGGCCAGGAAGCTGTACGTCTTACATTAGTACAGCGTAGCGGCAAAAACCCAATAGATGGCGCTTCTTTCTTGCGTGGCCAGCGGCTACCCATTGGACAAAGCTTATGAAGCGCTGGAAACTCACAATTGAATATGACGGCACACATTTTTGTGGCTGGCAAAGACAGGCGCATGATCTTTCTGTGCAGCAAGTCCTTGAAGAGGCGATCCAAAAATTTTCTGGTGAGACTGTAGGCCTCCATGTCGCGGGGCGTACCGATGCTGGGGTGCATGCGCGAGCTCAAGTCGCTCATTTTGATCTGGAAAAAGAAACCACTACAGACACAGTTCGTGATGCGATCAATTTTTATGCAAAACCCCACCGCGCTGTCGTTTTGAAAGCTGAACAGGTCTCCGATGAATTTCATGCGCGTTTCAGCGCTCTCAACCGCCGTTATCAATATCAAGTTCTTAACCGGCGCGCCCTGCCTGCCTTACAAGCTGATTATGTATGGCATGTGCCTAAACCCTTAGAGATTGCGCCTATGCAAGAAGCAGCCAATCTTCTGATCGGTCAGCATGATTTCTCAACATTTCGTGCCCATAACTGCCAATCAAATTCGCCCATTAAAACAATGGATCAAATCACAATCGAACAGATCGGTGAGATGATTTATTTCAATACGCAGGCACGTTCGTTTCTTTATCACCAGGTGCGCAATATGGTTGGCACTTTGGTCATGGTGGGTAACGGCCAATGGTCAGTGAATGATTTTAAAGATGCGTTTGATGCGAAAGACAGAACCAAAGGTGGGCCAACCGCACCACCACAAGGTCTCTTTTTCTGTGGCGTCACTTATCCCAGTTAACCGAGATTATTTTATAAAATGATGGAGGCTGGCCTGCTACGACCCGATACAGAGGATCGTGGAGAGCTTGGGGCTTCAAAGCCTCCCCCACCACCACCCAATAGGGGTTCGGGAAGAGCCAGCTCTTTCAAATAGTCATCCCCCGTTCGACTAGGATTTGCTCCAAAGTGAATCAGGGTTTGGGCTAATACTGTTGCCTCATCACGTGTTGGGGCAAGCTCAAGATTCAATATTTCCCGCAAGGCCTTGGGTGTCATGCCGGCCATAGAAGTAATTTCGGCCAGAAGATTGATTGAGTAGCCTGAAGTCACAAGATCGATGTCAGCCTCTAGAGTATCGCGACCAGCATAAGGTGTTAGCAACAGGGGTTCTGCGGACTCTAGTTGTACTGGCGGCCGTACACCCATAAGCGCATTCGCATTTGCTCTTAACTCAGCAGCTACTCGAGGACTGAATGGAAATCCGGGATCTAAAACCATAACTATTTCCTTAAGTATGAATAAACTATCTCTCCTTTAAAGCTTTCATAGAGTTTTCTGTCAAGACGCTTTGGTTTCACCCTATTTTGCAGTCCTTCTGCTCTTATATAGATGTATTTTTTATTACGATATTGTCATACCATCCGGCTTAAGCTTTTCCGATACAGTTGCGCCGTCTTTGCGATTCAGACACAATCCAGGTGCTGCCGTCAGGTAAAAATTCTGGGGTCTTTTCGATGGTCTTTGAACTCTATTTAGGTGGTGTGGTGGCATTAGGTCTGGGCCTTTATTTGGCCTATGCGCTTATCCACCCCGAAAAGTTCTGAGACCTCCATGACAACCAACGTTCTTTTACAATTCATTGCTTTTTTAGTGGTCGTCATCCTTCTGATGCTACCACTTGGACATTATATGGCGCGTGTCTTTAAAGGTGAGAGGACATGGCTCAGATATATTTTTGAGCCAATCGAAAGTGTCATCTACCGTCTGACTGGTATTCGTGCAGCTGAACAGCAAACCTGGTCACAATATGCGAGTGCTATGATTGTCTTTAATGCCCTCGGTGCTGCGGTTCTTTTCCTTATTTTGATGCATCAGGACTTATTGCCTTGGAATCCAGAAAGTCGTGCCGGTCTTTCTTGGGATCTCGCTTTTAATATAGCCGTCAGTTTTGTGACCAACACCAACTGGCAATCCTATAGTGGTGAAGTGGCGCTCAGTTACTTCAGTCAAATGCTCGGCATTACGGTACAGAATTTTCTAGCTGCTGCGACTGGCCTTGCTGTCGCTATTGCTGTGATACGCGGCTTTACACAGCGCGAATGCCGCGGCATTGGCAATTTCTATGTCGATGTGACGCGTGCAACGCTCTATATACTCTTACCTCTTGCCTTTATCTTCGCGCTTTTTCTCATCGCTCAAGGCGTTCCTGACACTTTACAATCTTATGTGCAGGTCACGACTTTAGAAGGCGCCCAACAGACTATTGCGCAAGGTACTGTTGCAAGCCAGAATGCCATTAAGATATTGGGCTCAAACGGTGGCGGCTTTTTTAATGCCAATGCTGCACATCCTTACGAAAACCCCACCCCTCTCAGTAATTTTGTTCAACTCATCAGCATTCTGCTTCTTCCCTTATCGCTGATTATGGCCTTTGGCATCATGGCGGGTGATCGCCGTCAAGGTGTTGCCCTCATGGCAAGTATGAGCCTTCTTTTCCTCATATTATTGGCGCTTTGTTATGGCGCTGAACTCAGTGGCAACTCTATTTTGGTGGGGCTTGGTGTGGATCTGAATATGACAGATCTTAATCTCGGCGGTAATATGGAAGGCAAAGAAGTTCGCTTTGGGATTTTCAATTCTGCCCTTTGGACTGTCCTGACATCTGCCACATCAAACGGCTCAGTCATCGCTATGCATGATAGTTTGATGCCTTTGGGTGGCTTTGTTCCTCTCTTTAATATGATGTTAGGCGAAGTGATCTTTGGCGGCATTGGGTGCGGTCTCTATGGCATTTTGATTTATGTTTTGATCACCGTCTTTATTGCCGGCCTTATGATCGGCCGCACACCAGAATATCTCGGTAAGAAAATTGAAGCTTACGAAATCAAACTCGCTATCATCGCTCAGCTCCTCTATCCCGCCCTTATTCTGGGTTTTGGTGTTGTCGCTCTTTTATTACCGCAATCAGCGAAGGCTTTAAACACAACAGGCCCACATGGCCTAACACAGATGATATATGCTTACGCATCAGCTGCAGCTAATAACGGATCTGCCTTTGCAGGCATTAATGCCAATAGTCTTTATCACAATATAGCACTCGGCATTGTTATGCTGATTGGCCGCTTTGGGGTCATCATTCCTGTTTTAGCAATTGCCGGATCTTTATCCTGTAAGAAAACAACGCCTGCCTCAACAGGCACATTCCCCACACACGGCATTATGTTTGTTGCCTTACTGTGTGCCACCATACTGATGTTTGATGGTCTAACTTATTTCCCCGTTATGGCGCTTGGCCCCATAGCTGAACATCTCTCCATAGCAACGATGATTGCGCCATGAAAACGCATGATTTTGATACTTTAATGGATACAGCTCTCTTACGCGATGCTGTTGGTAAATCTTTTATCAAACTCAATCCACGCGACATGGCGCGCAACCCCGTTATGTTTGTGGCCGTGGTTTGCGCTGTTGTTGCCACCATCATCACTATTCGCGAAGCTGTTCTAGGCATACCTTTCTTATTCGCCCTGCAAATTTCGCTCTGGCTCTGGTTTACAGTGCTATTTGGTAATTTTGCTGAGGCCATTGCTGAAGGCAGAGGTAAGGCCCAGGCCAATAGTTTCCGTAAAACCAAAATACAAATGATGGCTAAGCTCATCGAGCATATTGAGGATACGGATTATAAGCATGTACCCGCCTCACAATTGCGTCGTGGCGATCTGGTTGTTGCAGAAACCAATGATATTATTCCAGGCGATGGTGATGTCGTAAAAGGTATTGCGACTGTTGACGAATCTTCCATCACAGGCGAGTCAGCACCTGTGATCCGTGAATGTGGTGGTGACCGCTCCGCCGTTACAGGCGGCACGCGTATTATCTCAGACCGCATTGTCGTTGAAATCCGTACCAATCCTGGTGAATCTTTTCTGGATCGCATGATCGGCATGGTGGAAGGCGCCAAACGTCAAAAAACACCCAATGAAATTGCTCTCAATATTCTTTTAGTTGGTCTCACGCTCATTTTCTTGATCGTTACCGTGACCTTGCAGGGCATGGCAGCCTATTCCGGCAAAATGGTACCAGTTATTTATCTGATTGCCCTTCTTATCACACTTATACCGACAACAATTGGCGGTTTATTATCAGCGATCGGTATTGCCGGTATGGATCGTCTCGTCACTTTTAATGTCGTCGCTAAATCAGGTCGTGCTGTCGAAGCTGCGGGCGATATAGACATTTTGCTCTTGGATAAGACTGGGACCATCACACTCGGCAATCGTATGGCGAGTGAATTTATCCCCGTCCAGGGCGTTACAGAAGAAACCTTGGCTGAAACGGCGATGCTGTCGTCACTCACAGACGACACACCAGAAGGTAAATCTATCGTTCGTTTGGCTGAAGATCGTTTTGAATGGAAAGCGGCCGAACACCGTAAAGCGGATATGGTTTTCATACCTTTCAGTGCGAGTACACGCATGAGCGGCGTTGATTTTGGTACGACCTCTATCCGTAAAGGGGCTCCAGATTCCATTCTTCTTTTAAGTGGAAGCAGTGGTAACGCTGAGACTATTCGTGCCGTGGAAGCTGTAGCCAAAACAGGCGGCACGCCACTCTTGGTTGCGCGCGACAAGCAAATTCTTGGTGTTGTTCACTTAAAAGACATTATTAAACCAGGCATGCATGAGCGTTTTTCAACCCTGCGGCGCATGGGTATTCGCACTGTGATGATTACAGGTGATAACCCCATTACAGCCGCCGCCATCGCGGCTGAAGCGGGTGTTGATGATTTTCTGGCTGAGGCAACGCCTGAAAAGAAATTAGAGCTGATCCGTCACGAGCAAGCTCAAGGAAAGCTTATTGCGATGTGCGGCGATGGATCTAATGACGCCCCCGCCCTTGCCCAAGCCGATGTCGGTGTTGCAATGAATACTGGCACTATGGCCGCACGTGAGGCCGGTAATATGATCGACCTTGATAGCGATCCCACAAAACTGATCGAAATTGTGATGATTGGCAAACAGCTTCTTATGAGCCGTGGTGCCCTTACGACATTTTCGATCGCTAATGATGTCGCCAAATATTTTGCGATTATCCCAGCTCTTTTCATGGGCATTTATCCCAGCATGCAGGCGCTTAATGTTATGAATTTAGGCTCGCCCGAAAGCGCTATTTTATCCGCGATTATTTTTAATGCGCTAATCCTGATTGGCTTGGTTCCTCTTGCTTTGAAAGGCGTTCAATATCGTCCTGCTCCTGCCAATGTCATTTTACGGCGCAATTTAATGGTCTATGGCTGTGGGGGCGTACTTGTACCTTTTGTAGCCATCAAGCTTTTAGATATGGTGATTAGCTACTTTATGGGAGTTTAATAATGTTGAAGGAGCTTCGCACTAGCTTTATGCTTTTTCTCATCCTGATGCTGCTCACGGGCTTTGGCTATCCGCTTTTGGTGCTCAGCACAGGACAAACATTCTTTCCCGATCAAGCCAATGGCAGCCTGATTAAACAGGGTGATACTATTGTTGGATCTACTTTAATTGGACAGAGCTTTACCGCGGATCGCTATTTTCATCCTCGCCCGTCAGCAGCCGGCAATGGGTATGATGCTGCTCAATCCTCAGGCAGCAATTTAGGACCAACCAACCCTCGTCTCATCCAAGCCGTCAAAGATCGCATAGCCACCCTTCGTGAAAGTGGAAATACAGCACCGGTTCCTATTGATCTTGTTACAGCTTCAGCCAGCGGTCTTGATCCCGATATTTCTATCGCGGCCGCCCGCTTTCAAATTCAACGGATTGCCGAAGTTCGTCGCATTGAAGCCGTCAGAATTGATGAGTTGATCAACCGAACAGCACAGCCACGCACCCTTGGCTTCCTTGGGGAAAATCGTGTTAATGTCTTGCGTCTGAATCAAGCTCTGGATCAGCTATCCCCTAATGAATGATCTGTCTGAAAACCGCCCTTCTCCCGATGCTTTGCTCGAACAGGCAAAGCGCGAAGGTCGCGGTAAATTAAAAATCTTCTTAGGTGCCGCGCCAGGCGTTGGAAAAACCTATTCCATGTTGCGGGCGGCCCAAGCACGCCAAAAAGAAAAAGTTGATGTTGTCATCGGCATTGTTGAGACCCACCAACGGTCAGAAACTGATGCGATGATGAAAAATTTAGAGGCTGTGCCCCGTCTCAGCATTGATTACCGCGGCATTGCCTTTCAAGAAATGGATTTGGACGCCGTCCTTAAGCGTAAACCAAAGCTTGTTTTGGTTGATGAGCTCGCGCATTCCAACATTCCGGGCGCTCGCCATCCTAAACGTTACCAAGATGTTGAAGAGCTTTTAGATGCCGGCATTGATGTCTATTCCACACTGAACGTTCAACATATCGAAAGTCTCAATGACATTGTGGCCCGTATCACGGGTGTTACGGTACGCGAGACTATTCCTGATAGTATTTTACATCGTGCCGATTCAATCGAGCTTATCGACTTAACACCTGAAGAGTTATTGCAGCGCTTAAAAGAAGGAAAAGTTTATATTCCTGAACAAGCGCGTTTGGCAATGAACCGCTTCTTTACGCCAGGTAATTTAACGGCTCTGCGCGAACTCGCCTTACGCCAAGCGGCGGAACGTGTTGATGCGCAAATGACAAGTTATATGCGCAGTCACGCCATTGCAGGCCCCTGGCCCACAAGTGACCGCGTTTTGGTTTGTGTCACAGGTGATGGTCAAGCAAGCTCCCTCATTCGTACAGCCAAGCGCAGCGCTGAAAGACGCCAAGCCGCTTGGCTCGTCCTCTATGTTGAAACCCACCATCATGCATCGCAACCAGAAGGTATTCACCGCGATATAACGCAATCACTGCATCTTGCCGAAAGCCTTGGCGGCGAGACCATGACAGTTGCCGGTGAAGATATACCTGGTGAAATCTTGCGTATCGCGCGTGATCGCAATGTCAGCGTTATCATTATTGGTAAGTCACAACGCTCATTCTGGTCGCGATTGATGCGACCTTCTGTTGCCGCCAGTGTCCTTGAGATGGGCGGCAGCTTCGACATTATGGTCATGAGTGGCGCCAATGAGCCCAAACGTCGCAGCAATTTCGAGGCAGCTCCTCCTGGCAGTTGGTTCACACGTATCATTTGGCGCGCCTTTATTGAAGCAACCATGGTGGTGACTTTTGCCACAGGCATAGCCTGGGGCGTCAGCCGCATGGTCGACCTCTCAACTTTATCGATGATTTATTTGATAGGTATTCTGTTGGTCGCTGTTGACCGCGGATGGCGTGTTTCTTTTTATGCTAGCATCTTAAGTGCTGTCGTTTTTGACTTCCTCTTCATTCCACCGCGCTACAGTTTAGGCGTCACGCGTAGCGAAGACTTTTTAACGCTGGCTTTCTTTCTCGTCGTCGCTTTTGCGATCGGCTTCATCGGCGATAAATTGCAACGCCAGATCCAAGTGACGCGCCGTAATGCTGAACGCACCCAAGCTTTGTATGACTTTAATAAGGCCTTAGCTGCCGTCGCTACATTGGATGATATTTTAAAATCTGTTGCCGGGCACATGGCACAGAATTTAAAGGCCAAAGTTGTTGTTTTGCTGCCTCGCGAAGAACGGCTTGAAGTTGCAGCTACCTATCCTGAAGACACAAAGCTTGATACAGCATCGAAAGCTGCGATGGATTGGGCCTGGCGTCATGGCAGACCCGCAGGCCTTGGCTCAGATACATTGCCAGGGGCTGCTTATTATGGACTCCCCTTACGTAGCGCTAATGAAACCGTAGGTGTTGTGGCTGTTCATCCTTTTGAGAACCAACCTTTTTCGCCTGATCAGGAACATTTCCTGGTTAGTATGGCAAGCCAATCCGCCATTGCTATTGAACGCGCTAAGCTTGTGACAGATATCGCGCAAGCACGCCTTCAAACTGAGACTGAACGTCTTCGCGCCAGCCTTTTATCATCCATCAGTCACGATTTACGCACGCCCTTGGTTGCTATTTTAGGCGCCACCACAAGTCTGCGTGATTATTGGGATAAGTTTGATGATAAAACACGCCGCGATCTCTTCGCTACCATCGAGGATGAATCTGATCGGCTCAATCGCTTTGTTCAAAATCTTTTGGATATGACGCAGCTGGTCTCTGGTGGCCTTAAACTCAAGCGTCAGCCAACCGACATTCAAGATTTAGTGGGCAGCGCGCTCTCGAAATGGCGCAAACAATTAGGTGATCGTCCTTTACGGCTCGATATACCTAATGACCTTCCTCTCATTGATGGCGATCTCGCCATTCTCGAGCGTGTGCTGATTAATATTATCGACAATGCCTGTAAATACGCGCCGCAAGATCAGCCGATCACAATTAATGCCCGACGCGAGGCGCATTATTTGCGTTTAACAATTACAGATCGCGGCCCCGGCATACCTGAGGAAGATCGAGACCGCGTTTTCGATATGTTTTATCGCGTTAAGATTGGATCAACCCCTGCGAGCGGCGCTGGTCTTGGTTTGGCGATTTGTCGTGGATTTATTGAAGTTCACGGTGGCCGCATTATGGCCCAGCCAGGACCTGATGGAATGGGCACTCAAATCACGATAAGGCTGCCTGTAGTCAAATAGGCCATTTCATGCTACTATCGAAACGATGGCGATTAACCTCTCACCTATCGCAGCTCGCATCCTGATTGTGGATGACGAACCTCATGTGCGTAAATTTCTACGCCTTACACTTCAAGCTGAAAATTTTAATGTTCTCGAAGCGGCTACTGCCGAAGAAGCCATCACGCTTGTTCATTCTGCGAAACCCGATCTGATGATCCTTGATCTTGGTCTTCCTGATATTGATGGAAGGCAGGTAATTCGCGATGTACGCCTCACAAGTGATATGCCCATTCTTGTTTTATCGGGCCGCACGGAAGATAGCGAAAAAATTGCTGTGCTTGAGCAAGGTGCTGATGACTACATCACAAAACCCTTCGCTATGCGTGATTTGATTTTGCGGATTAAAGCGGCGCTTGAACAACAAGCTATTCATCAAGAACCCGAAGATATCGAAAGCGTCCAGACCGGTGGTCTCTTTATTGGTCTGCATAAGCCTGAAGTCAAACGCGATATGCATGCGGTTAAATTGGATCAAGAAGAATATGCTCTTTTGCGTTTACTAGCGATGCACGGAGGACGCGTCCTGACCATTGGTCGTATAGAGCGGGCTTTATGGGGTAAAGAAGGCAGCCAAGATGCGCGCCAAAATTTGCAGCGGCACATCAATGCTTTACGTCATAAGCTGGAAGCTGAGCCATCATTTCCGCGTTATATCGTCACAGAACCTTCTGTTGGCTATCGGCTTGAGATGCTGCCGCCTGCTCAAAAACAGTAAATTACCCGCCGGTTAGTGTATGAGCGTAATGGCCTATGGATTGAAACAGCCATAGACACCAAAAACCAATTCCATAACCGATAATAATAAAAATACCGTCGCGCTCTAAAAGCCCAAGCGCAATAAACATGATGGCAATTGATGGCGGTACGTTAAAAACAGGGATAGGCATTGACACCATAGCGGCCATCATCAATGTCGCAATACCATGAACCCGATCCAGTACAGGATGCGTTAAAAACATCAAGCGTGGCTTGATATAACGCTCAATCTTCTGCACACCATATATAGAGCGCGCCAAACCTTGCATCAACGCTTCACGGTGAATGCTTTGTTTACGAATAAGCAGCGGAAAAATCGGAGCCCGCAAGCCAAGAACGATTTGCACAGCCAGAATAACCATCGGCAAACCAAATAGAATTGAAATAAGCGGCACCATAAAAATCACTATATTGAGCAGTGACAACATCAGGAATAAAAAAGCAAAGCCCCTGACACCGAAAGCCTGCAAAATATGGCCAATTGTTACACTGCTTTCAGTTGATGCGCTTTCCATAAGGCCACGCATTACATCAGATATACGCGGCGGCCGGTCATGAGCCGAGGGAATAGTCATGATGAAACCTTAGCAGTCAGCATGTAGTTAACGGCCATATCATCTTTGCGTAACTGAAACTCATTACGAAGGGGATTGAAGGTAAGCCCGGTTATATCGGTAACTTGCAGGCCAAGCACCTCAAGCTGACTAACCATTTCACTGGGACGAATAAATTTTTGCCATTGATGCGTACCACGCGGCACCCACTGAAGAATATATTCAGCAGCGATAATGCCCAGCAAAAAACTTTTAGGCGTACGATTAAGCGTCGACATAATCAGTACGCCGCTAGGTTTCAGAATTTTCTTTATGGAGCGCATAAAGGAGTCCATATCAGCAACATGCTCAGCAACTTCTAAAGCTGTTATCACATCATAGCGTGTTTTTTGCTTTGCAAGATCCTCGACACTACCCAAACGATAATCAATGGTCAGACGGCTTTGCTTGGCATGCGCTTTGGCAATGGCAATGGTTTCATCCGATGCATCCAAACCTGTAACCTCCGCCCCCATACGCGTAAGAGGCTCAGCCAGAAGGCCACCCCCACATCCTACATCGAGAATTTTCAAGTTTTTTAGAGACGTACGTGTCGTTGGCGTACGCTTAAAATGCGCACAAACCTGGTCACGGACATATTCAAGGCGCACAGGATTAAGCTTATGCAAGGGCCGAAATTTACCGCTTTCATTCCACCAATCATCGGCATGGCGCGAGAATTGGGCGATTTCCTCGCTTTGGATGCTGGCGGCTGCGCTACGGGGCATGGGACTTGCGTATCCTGTTGGTGAAAAGCTATGAATAGTAGCGAAGTTGCTCGGGTTTTTCCATGAGCATGAAGCCTTAAATAACGTAGGTTTATATGTCTTTATTAGTCTTGAAATTCGGCGGCACCTCCGTCGGCGATATAGAACGGATTAAGAATGCGGCAGCTAAGGTCGAAGCCGAGGTCCGTAAGGGCCATAAAGTGGCCGTTGTCGTCTCGGCTATGGCGGGTGTTACCGACCAACTTATTGGCTATTGCCGCTCAATGTCACCCCATCATGATCCAAGGGAACATGATGCGGTTGTCTCAACAGGGGAAAATATTACGGCTGGATTGATGGCGATGGCCCTCAAACAACGCGGTCTCAATGCTCGCTCCTGGCAAGGTTGGCAGGTCCCTCTCCGTACAGATTCAACCCATAGCAAAGCCCGCATCACAGATATTAAGCCAGATGATTTGAAGAAACGTATTTTGGACGGTGAGGTTGGTGTCATGGCCGGCTTTCAAGGCATCACGCATGACAACAGCATCAGCACGTTAGGTCGCGGAGGATCTGATACATCTGCCGTTGCTTTAGCTATCGCTCTGAAAGCTGAGCGCTGTGATATCTATACGGATGTCGATGGTGTTTATACAACCGATCCACGCATCGATAGCAAAGCGAGCCGCATTCCTCGTATTTCTTATGAAGAAATGCTGGAAATGGCATCGCGCGGTGCCAAAGTTTTGCAAACGCGCTCAGTTGAAATGGCCATGCGCTATCGTATGCCTGTTCAAGTTTTATCAACATTTGCCAATGCTGTGGGCAGTGAATTGCCTGGCACACTCGTAACGGATGGAGACGACACAATGGAAGAAAATCTTGTCACCGGCATCGCTTATACCCGTGATCAAGCCAAAGTGACTTTGGTCAAAGTCTCAGATCAACCTGGCGTTGCTGCTGCAATCTTTGGTCCCTTGGCCCGCGCTGGCGTCAATGTCGATATGATTGTGCAAACGGCATCGGACAATAATCAAACCACCGATATTACCTTCACAATCAGCAAAAATGATATGGAACGCGCTAAACAAGTGCTCGAAGGTGAGCGTGGACGCATCAAATTTGACCACATCACAGCCTCAGGTGGCGTTGTGAAGATTTCACTGATTGGCGGCGGTATGCGCAGCCATGCCGGTGTTGCGGCGACTATGTTTGAGACTTTGGCTGAAAAGAAGATCAATATTCAGGCAATTGAGACATCGGAAATCGTTTTAGGTGTGCTAATCTCCGAAGAATACACGGAGTTAGCGTTGCGCGCCCTGCACACCGCTTATGGTCTGGACGCTAAATAAAAAATGGCCACAACGAGCCCCTCTTTGCAACGTTTATGGAAGCGTGGCTGTGATTTCTTAGGATCACCGCTCGCCATCATGGGCGGAGCTATGACCTGGGTCTCAGAGCGCCATCTTGTAGCAGCAATCTCAAATGGCGGTGGCTTTGGTACCATTGCCTGTGGCGCTATGACGCCTGATATCTTACGTAAAGAAATCCAAGGCACAAAAGCACTCACCACAAAACCTTTTGGCGTCAATCTGATCACTATGCATCCGTTGTTGGAAGAATTGATTGATGTCTGTTTGTCAGAAAAAGTTGGCCATATTGTTTTAGCAGGTGGCCTCGCACCTGCGCCTGCCATCAAAAAAGTCAAAGAGGGTGGTGCGAAATTGATGTGTTTTACGCCGACCGCTGCTCTCGGTAAAAAACTTATTCGTATGGGCGCTGATGCTCTGATCATCGAAGGCATGGAAGCCGGTGGTCATATTGGTCCTGTCAGCACGTCTGTCCTTGCTCAGGAAATTCTTCCTGAGATTCGTGACGTTCCTGTTTTTGTTGCAGGTGGTATTGGCAGAGGTGAAGCGATTACATCCTATCTTGAAATGGGAGCATCAGGCGTACAGCTGGGCACACGTTTTGTTTGTACGACTGAATGTATTGCACATCCCAATTTCAAGAAAATATTCATTCGTTCAGCAGCGCGGGATGCCATGCCATCCGTACAATTGGATCCACGTTTTCAAGTTATTCCTGTACGCGCCATTGTTAATGAAGGCGGCAAGCAGTTCATGCAAAAGCAGCGTGAAGTTATTGCCCGCTTTGACAGAGGCGAACTATCCAAAGAAGAAGCACAACTTGAGATTGAGCATTTCTGGGCCGGCGCGCTGCGAAGAGCTGTCATTGAAGGCGATGTAGAGACAGGTTCGGTTATGGCCGGGCAAAGCGTCGGTATGGTGAATAAAGAACAACCTACCGCTGAGATCCTAGCTGAGCTCGTTGAACAGGCTGAAAACGCTCTGCAACAGCGCCATACAGTTAAAGCATAAGATAAGCTTTGATTGATTTATGCCCTGAAATTGCTTAGATTTTAGCCCATGCCTACAAACCGCCGCCCATCACAAAATCAAAGCAACCGTCAGCGTAACAACCGGACTGAGCAAGAGCCTGTTACTGTTTCGCTGAACCCAGCACCCGCACAAGCAGCGGGCGATGAGCCTAAACTACCGCTCGAGCGCCTTGGCGACATGCTCCGCCGCATACGCGAAGAACGTGGCGATGACTTGCAACAGATTGCCGACTATCTCTGCATTCGCAGAAATTTTTTAGCGGCCCTTGAAAATAGCCGGTATGACGAGTTTCCAGCAGACGCCTATGTCATCGGCTTTTTGCGTTCTTATGCCAACTATCTTGGCATTGATGGCAAAGAAGCAATTGATCGCTATCGCAATGAAATGGCTGGACGCCGTAAAAAGCCTATCTTGCTTATTCCAGCTCCCATCACCGAAGGTCGCACGCCATCAGCTGCCATTATGATTGGCGCTGCGGTTGCAGCTCTCGTGATTTATATTTTGTGGTATGGCATCTCGAGCACTGACCGCGCGAGCGTTAGCTCAGCTCCTGCGTTGCCATCAACAGCTGCACCAAGTGAGCTTACTGCGTCTACTGAAGCCGTTCTTGCAACACCAGCACCGGCTGCAAGTTTAATGTCGCCACCTCCTGATAGTGCCGGCATTACTTTGTCGTCAGCCGCACCTTTACCAGCCTTGGCAAGCACAACGCCTCCAGCTGCAACTCAACCCACGGCACCTGCGTCACCAACAGCTGCTGCGTCAAGCACAGATCCTCAACCAGCAGTTCCTGCAGCTGACGATTCTGGATTGAGTGTTCGCGCTACACAATCAGCTTGGGTTCTTGTTGCTAACAATAAAGGTCATCCTATTTTTGATAAGGTCATGAAGGCTGGTGACAGCTATAAAATTCCAGCAGGACCCGGATTAACACTCACGACAGGCAATGGCGCAGGCATTATTTTGACTTTAAACGGCAAGGATTTGCCCCGTTTAGCCACCGGCATGTCACGTGTTATTCGCAACATGCCTTTGGATAATGCCACCCTTCGGTCGTTGCCAGCCAACCCGGATGAGTAAGAAAAGCAATTTTTTCCTTTAAATTCAATCCATTACAATATTGGCGCAAATAAAAGAAAGCCGCTATAAATTGCGCATATAAACCTATGAGAGGCAGCCTTTGAGTCTGCCGGAGCCCTTTTCAATGAGTCTCGACGAAGCCCAAGCCCATCGCCCCTGGCGCCAGATTGTTCGCCGCAAGAGCCGCCAAATTAAAGTCGGTAATGTTCTTGTAGGTGGCGACGCCCCTATTGCTGTGCAATCAATGACTAATACATTGACGAGCGACGCTAAGGCGACCATCGAACAAATTCGTGGCATGGAAGAAGCTGGCGCTGATATCGTTCGCGTTTCTTGCCCAGATGAAGAATCCACAGCAGCACTTAGCGAGATCGTTAAAGCCGTTAAAGTGCCGATCGTTGCGGACATCCATTTCCATTATAAGCGTGGAATCGAAGCTGCCAAAGCTGGTGCGGCTTGCTTACGCATTAATCCCGGTAATATCGGATCGTCCGAACGCGTACGCGAAGTGGTGCAAGCCGCTAAGGATCATGGTTGTGCCATGCGTATTGGTGTGAATGCCGGATCCCTCGAGCAAGAGCTCTTAGAAAAATATGGTGAGCCCTGCCCTGATGCGATGGTTGAAAGCGCTTTAACCCACGCCAAGATTTTAGAAGATCATGATTTCTTCAATTTCAAAATCAGCGTGAAAGCATCGGATGTTTTCTTGTCGGTTGCTGCCTATCAGGCGCTCGCTGATGCATGCGACTATCCTTTACATGTCGGCATTACAGAAGCTGGTGGTCTGCGCGCTGGTACAATCAAAAGCTCAATCGGTATGGGCTCGCTTCTTTGGGCTGGTATCGGTGATACGATCCGCGTTTCTCTCTCGGCCGAACCTGTTGAAGAGGTTCGCGTTGGCTTTGATATGCTGAAATCGCTTGGTTTGCGCTCACGTGGCGTTACCATCATTTCCTGCCCATCCTGTGCACGTCAAAATTTCAACGTCATCAAGACGGTTGAAGTTCTTGAGCAACGCTTGGCTCACATCACGACGCCAATGTCGGTTTCCGTTATTGGCTGTGTCGTCAATGGTCCTGGCGAAGCCCTCATGACAGATATTGGCTTTGCTGGCGGCGGCAAGGATACCCACCAAGTTTACATCAAGGGTCAAACCGATCATCGTCTTAAGAATGCCGATATTGTTGACCATTTGGTTGGCCTTGTCGAAAAGCGCGCCGCAGAGATTGAAGCAGAAAAGGCGCAACAGCTTAACGCCGCCGAGTAGTTCCAAAATAGTATGGTCTACAAAAAGAAACAGTCAGTAAAAACTGTTCGTAAGAAATCTAAGTATGTCGGAATTTCTGGCTACATCTATATTATCAAGAAATCATCCTATACTCAGAGCTATTTCAAAATAGGTTCTAGCCGATATACAGGCCAAGAACGTGCTGCACAGATTAACGACTTTTCTTCAAGCGTAATAAAAAAATTCTTCTGTATATATGAACTAAGAACCACTGATTATATAAAGGCTTGGAAAAGAATCGCTCAAAAGCTTGAGGCTTTCCGAATAGGAAAAAGAAGCCAAGAATACTTCCATATCGATTTAGATAAAGCTAAAGCGATTATCATTGAAGAATGTCATCAGGTTGATAAAGAATATGCGAGCAAACAAAAAGCTGATAAGACACCGATTGAATCAATAAAGAATTTAGGAACACGCCTTATGGCCGGCCGTTACGAAATACTCAAAACATTGGGAAAATAGATGTCCCTCTCCGAAACGCTCGCCCGCCTTTTGGCGCGGCATGATGAAGTGCGCGATACGATATCGCAGCCAGGCCTAGCGGCTGAGCAATTTACCAAGCTCTCCAAGGAATATGCTGAACTCACACCCATCGTTGATGCGGTGAATGAGCTTAATCGCGCCCAGCAGGAATTGGCTGATGCTGAGAGCATGTTAGCTGACCCTGAAATGAGAGCTGAGGCCAATCGTGAGATTGAAGAGCTCAAGCCAAGGATTCCTCTTCTTGAAAAGCAAGTGCAGCGCATGTTGCTACCGAAAGATATTGCCGACGAGCGCAATGCCATCCTTGAAATTCGCCCCGGTGCTGGTGGTGATGAAGCCGGCCTCTTTGGCGCGCTCTTATTTGAAATGTACAGAAAATACGCCGCTGTACGTGGCTGGCGCTTTGAAGTGATGGACCTTGCTTATAACGATGTGGGCGGCCTTAAAGAAGGTATCGCCATGATCACCGGCAAAGGCGTTTTTGCCCGCTTGAAGTTTGAATCTGGTGTTCATCGCGTGCAACGCGTACCCACAACTGAATCGCAGGGTCGCGTGCATACATCAACAGCCACTGTTGCTGTTCTACCAGAAATGGAAGAAGTCGATATTAAGATTGATGATAAGGATTTGCGTATTGATGTGTTCCGCGCATCAGGCGCTGGCGGTCAGCACGTCAATAAAACAGAGAGTGCTGTACGTATTACCCATATTCCAACCAATACGGTTGTGGCTATGCAAGATGAACGCTCACAGCATAAAAACAAAGCCAAAGCGATGAAGATTTTGCGCTCAAAACTTTACGAGCAGCAGCAAATGGCTATTACCAATGCTCACGCGGCTGAGCGCAAAAGCCAAGTTGGCACAGGCGATCGCTCCGAGCGCATTCGCACCTATAACTTCCCTCAAGGCCGCGTCAGCGATCACCGTATTGAATTGACGCTCTACAATCTTGATGATGTTATCAATGGCACAGCCCTGGATGCCTTTATTGATGCATTGATCACGACGGACGAGGCCGAAAAACTTGCAGCACTCATCAATCAGTAATGCTTTTCGCCTCGGCGATCTCATCCTTTTTGGCATTCAACGCCTTAAAGAGGCTGATATTGATAATCCAGAGCTTGACGCACGTATTTTAATCGCGCACAGCCTCAAGCTTGATCGCGCACAGTTACTGAGCCAAGCAGACCGGGATTTAAGTGAAAAAGAAGCAAGACTGGCGATGACTTTTATAGAATGCCGTGCACGGCACGAGCCGGTTGCGCGCATTTTAGGTCATAGGGAATTTTGGAGCCTTGATTTTGGTCTCAATGAAGCAACTCTTGAGCCGCGCCCTGATAGCGAAACACTGATTGAAGCCACATTATCTGCGATCAAGGATCGTAAAGAGTCATTACATATTGCCGATCTAGGCACAGGGACAGGCTGTCTTCTTCTCTCCCTCCTCCACGAACTTCCCTTAGCAACAGGTCTTGGCATTGATAAATCAAGGCGCGCGCTTGAGCAGGCCAAAGCTAATGCTGTGAGTTTTGGTTTAGATGACCGTGCTCAATTTAAAGAAAATAACTGGCTTGATCACATCGATCAAAGTTTTGATATTGTGATCTCAAACCCACCTTACATATCAGAAAAAGATATGGCGTGTTTAATGCCAGAGGTGCGGGATTTTGATCCTAAAATGGCCCTCTATGGTGGCGATGATGGGCTTGATGCTTATCGCCATATCATCCCGCAAGCCAAAGAGAAGCTTAAATCCAAAGGCATCATCACCTTAGAATTTGGCCTTGGCCAAGATAAAGCTGTGAGCACGCTTCTTAAAGAACATGGCTTTATTGATATCAAAACACGTAAAGATTTGGCTGGCGTTACGCGTTGCGTGACAGCTTACATGCCTTGATAATTAGGGCCGCCGCCACCTTCTGGCACGCACCAATCAATATTTTGTAGAGGATCTTTAATATCGCAGGTTTTGCAATGAACGCAGTTCTGCGCGTTGATCTGAAGCCGCGGATTATTGCCATCAGCATCTCTTACAATTTCATAGACAGCTGCTGGGCAATAGCGGCTTTCAGGCGATGCGTAGTCCTTGAGATTGACAGAAATAGCTAAAGACGGATCGCGCAATTTTAAATGAGCTGGCTGATCTTCTTCATGATTGGTGTTGGAAATAAAAACAGATGACAGACGATCAAAACTGATCACACCATCAGGTTTTGGATAGTTAATGGGCTGAAACTCTTTTGCAGGACGAATGCTGCTATGATCTGCGTGGTTACGGAGCGTCCAGGGGGCTTTGCCGCGGAAAATATAAGTCTCTAAAGCGCCGTAGATAATGCCGGCCAAGAGCCCTAAATGGAAAGCAGGCCGAATGTTGCGAACCCTATAAAGCTCATCCCACAGCCACGAATTTTCGAGGCGATTGCGATAATCCTGAACTTCAGCGGCGGGCTTTGTATGTAAGAGATGATCAAACAGCGCCTCTGCAGCGACCATGCCTGATTTCATCGCTGTGTGTGTGCCTTTAATCTTAGGCGTATTGAGAAAACCTGCTGTGTCGCCAACCAAAAGCCCACCTGGGAACGTCAAACGTGGGATCGATTGATAACCACCTTCGCTCAAGGCACGCGCACCGTAAGAAACGCGTTTGCCGCCTTCTAATAAGGGGCGAACATAGGGATGTTGTTTGAACTTCTGAAACTCTTCAAAGGGCGAGAGATAGGGGTTTTCGTAATCAAGCCCAACCACAAAGCCGAGGGCGACGAGATTATTCTCAAAATAATAGATAAAAGAGCCGCCATAGGTTTTCATATCCATGGGATAGCCGATGGTATGTTGAACAAGCCCTTCTTTATGTTTCGATGGCTCAACTTGCCAGACTTCCTTGATGCCAATGGCATAGGTTTGCGGATCCACACCCTCACGTAATTTGAAACGCTCAAAAAGGATTTTGGTGAGCGAACCACGGCAACCTTCAGCAAACACGGTTTGCTTAGCTTTTAATTCTACGCCGCGTGCAAAACGCTCAGTCGGCACCCCATTTTTGCCAATGCCAACATCCCCCGTTGCAACACCTGTCACTCTGCCATCATCGCCATATAAAAGTTCAGCTGCGGCAAAGCCAGGATAGATCTCAACCCCTAAGGCTTCGGCCTGTGTTGCCAGCCATTTTCCAAAATAACCAAGGCTAATAATGTAATTGCCATGATTATTCATAGGTGGCGGCGTTGGCAGGCGCCAACTGCGCTTGGGCGTCATAAAAACAAAATGATCGTCTTTCACAGGAATTTTAATGGGTGCATCCAACTCTTTCCAGTTGGGTAGCAATTCATTGAGAGAGCGAGGCTCCAGAACAGCGCCCGACATGAGATGGGCACCTACCTCTGATCCTTTTTCAATGACGCAGACCGAAAGCTCTTGGCCCTTTTCTTGGGCTAATTGTTTGAGCCGTATTGCGCATGAAAGACCGCTCGGGCCTGCACCCACAATAAGAACGTCATATTCCATGACATCGCGTGGCGTTTGGCGGGGATCATCAGACATAGGGCACTGTCCTACAGAGAGGTTTTTTAAACGCTACACGAATTTGGTAAATACTCTAGATACAAAAAACTAAGGCCCCGTGCTTTCGCAGGGGCCTCAGAGCGTGGAAACCTAAGTTCCTATCCGGATGGACCGGAGATAATCAGACCAAAGCGTTGCCGTAGAATGTCGGCATTTTCGCGGGTCAAATTATGCAGAAGACGTGAAACTTCCTGAGCGTATTTCAGCAATTGTGTGACGATCGCAAAACCTTGGTTTTGAACATTCGCATAGCTGACTTTAACATGGGCTGAAGCGCGAGCGGGCAATTCGCTAAAGAATTCGGCAACGCGTGCAGCAATCTTGGAGGCATCGAGATATTCCCAGTCACCCATAACCTCTTTGAGCTGGTTAGGAGGAAGGCGAATACCGCCAACGCTTCCACTGCCCGATTTTCCGGACTTTTCTTTGCCGGTGCGGTTGTCTTGGGTATCTTCTGGTGCGTCGGTCATAATTGGCGCTCCTCGGTAAATCTCTTAACTAATGGTCTTGCCGTCTTGTAATCTCAAAAAACTGGTGTCGTAACCTTCAACTGGCTTCTTATTCTCCATCCGAATGATAAGGATCTTATTTATTTTCAGCAAGTAGTTATCCATTTCATCGGTTGCCTCCCAGTCTATGGGATATGTGCTACCTGTGTCAAAGATGATCTCAAGTTGTTTCTTATCAATATGATAGCCCACCCAAAGGGGGGTAGCCTCAAAGGGTTCGTCGTGCACAAGGCACATTTTACCACGGGCGTTAACGACAAGACCTATATTCACGGGCCGGGGGCTCCTGAGCGATTCTGGGCTTCTTAAGGCAAATTTGGGCGGAACGAACGCACAAAAAATGCGCCGCGTGGCCTGCATTGTCAAACAGATATAGTTAAAAAGCTGTTAGTTATTCAACAGAAGCTAGATGCAACTCAATTGCATCTAGCCGCTTGCACTACGCCTTGCTTTAAGAGCCGCTGTGAGTGTTCCGTCATCCAAATAATCAAGCTCTCCACCTACGGGTAGACCATGTGCGAGTTTAGAGATCCTAACACCCGTTGCC
>JBASWO010000104.1:0-2286 GCA_049276515.1 Alphaproteobacteria bacterium | reverse complement strand
TATCTTCCCTTCGAGGTCCGTCCCGACCGGTTGGAAGGGGCGGTCAGGGGGATCCTCCCGCTGGGGATTCTCGGACTGAACGTCACGATCCCCCATAAGGAGGCGATCTTTCCTTTTCTCGATCAGGTCGATGAGGAGGCCAAGATGATCGGCGCGGTCAACACCATTGAGGTTGCCTCGGGCCGGCTGATCGGCCGCAATACCGACGGGCGAGGTTTTTTGGAATCGCTTCGAGAAAGGAAGATCGATCTTTCCGGAAAGCGGGTGATTCTCCTGGGGGCGGGAGGGGCTGCGAAGGCGGTTGCGGTGGTATTGGCGCGACAGCCGATTACCGAGATGGTGATTGCGGCGCGGACGGCGGCGCGTGGGAAAGAGTTGACCGATCGATTGGCTGCAATCACGCCCGGTTTGAAAACGTCCCTCACCGGTTTTGATTTCGGCGCCGGCTTTCCGTCCCATCCCGATCGGCCGACCCTCTTGGTGAACACAACCCCCATGGGAATGAAGCAAGGGGATCCGCCTCCCTTCCCACCGCATCTGATCGATCCACGCTGGTCGGTCGCCGACCTGATCTATCGCCCTGAAGAAACACCCCTCCTTGCTGCGGCTAAAAAAGCGGGCGCCACGATGATTCCAGGTCTCGGGATGCTTCTCCATCAAGGAGCTCTCTCCTTTGAAATCTGGACCAAACAAAAGGCGCCTCTTCCCGTCATGAGACAAGCGCTAAATGAGGCCCTTCGCTCTTAAAAACCCCCGTTTTGCATTGATTTTTCAAAAAAAAGGAGGGAGAGGGATCTATCCCAAACCGGTAGGTACCATTTTTTGTCTAATCCCCTGTTTCGTTGACAGAAATTGTAACTTGGGATAGACTTTCCTCAGCGTTTTTGTGGTCTTCTTCTCGGAAGCGCGGTCCGAATTTCTCGTCGGTAGGGTCGGGCCGATCTCAGGTCATCTATATCGTTTGTATCGAGGTCCCCATTGGTTTCGGAAAAACTTGGCAAGCTCATCGTCGGTGCGCAGCTTATCAACGAAGAGCAGCTCCAAAAAGCCTTGCTCGTTCAAAAAAAAGAGGGAGGGAGGCTCGGTAGCATTCTCGTTCGATTGGGATTCATCGACGAAGCCAAGCTGTTGAAATTCTTAAGTCAGCAGTATGGTGTTCCGGCGGCGGACCTGACCAAGGTAGAGGTCGATCCTGCGGTGGTTAAACTGGTCCCGGCGGAGGTGGTCAAGAAGTACCTGGTGGTCCCGATCAAGCGGATGGGGGCCACGTTGAGTCTTGCCATGGTCGATCCCTCTGACGTTTTTGCCATCGATGATATTAAATTCATGACCGGCTACAACGTCGAGCCGATTATTGCCGCGGAGTCCTCCGTGATCGAGTTGATCAATAAGTATTATGGCAAGGGGGCCCTGGCCGTCGTTGAAAAGACAATGACAATCGAGGCCAAAGACTATACTCTGTCGGATCAGGACGAAGACGCAGGCTTCCAAGGCCGAGACGAAGACAGCGCCATGATCTCGGTCGACGATTTCGATACCGTGGTGGGAGACGCTCTTGAAAACATCGATGTCGTTGAAGAGCAGCAGGATGACGGGGGGGTCAAGGATGTTGACGCCCCGATCGTCAAGCTGGTCAATGGGGTGTTGGTGAATGCGATTAAGGTGGGCGCGAGCGACATCCATGTGGAGCCCTTTGAAACCGTTTTTCGGGTCCGGTTTCGGATCGACGGTTCGATGAAGACGATCATGAATCTTCCAACCAAAATCAAGAACGCCGTGGTCTCTCGCCTGAAGATTATGTCGAAGCTCGACATTGCAGAGCGCCGCCTCCCCCAAGACGGCCGGATCAAGCTGAAACTCGGAAAAAAGAAAGAGGTCGATTTCCGTGTCTCGACCCTTCCTTGCCTCTTCGGAGAAAAGGTGGTGATGCGTATCCTCGATAAGGGGAACCTTGCCCTCGATCTGACCAAACTGGGTTTCGAAGTGGCCGCGCTGAAGGACTTCACCGATGCGATTAACGCTCCCTATGGGATGGTGTTGGTGACCGGGCCGACCGGAAGCGGAAAAACGACCACCCTTTATTCCGCTTTGAGCACGATCAATACGACCGAGATCAACATTATGACGGCGGAAGATCCGGTGGAGTATAACCTGATGGGGATCAACCAGGTTCAGATGAAAGACGAAATCGGTCTTAATTTCGCGGCGGCCCTCCGATCGTTTCTCCGGCAAGACCCCGATGTCGTCATGGTCGGTGAGATCCGTGATTATGAGACGGCCGAGATC
>JBASWO010000103.1:0-10721 GCA_049276515.1 Alphaproteobacteria bacterium | reverse complement strand
CAGATGGACCTCTCAACATTCGCGCCATTCTGACTGTTGGTGCAGATGGACGCCATTCTCTGGTGCGCCAGAAGGCGGGTCTTAAAATTATTGATGTTGGTGCCCCCATCGATGTTTTGTGGATGCGTATCTCACGTCTCAAGACGGATCCCGAACAATTACTGGGCCGTATCGAGACAGGCAAAATGGTGGCGCTTATTGATCGCCACGATTATTGGCAATGCGCGTATGTTATACCAAAAGGCGCTGCTGAAAAAATTATGAGTGAAGGTATCGAAAGTCTTCGTGCTGCGCTTTCAGAGCTTGTTCCGTTTTTTGGTGATCGAGTTCAAGAATTAAAAGACTGGAACGATGTTAAACTGCTCACTGTTTCCGTCAATTATTTGGAGCAGTGGTTTAAACGCGGCCTTCTCTGCATCGGTGATGCGGCACATGCAATGTCACCCGTTGGAGGTGTTGGCATTAATCTGGCCATTCAAGATGCTGTAGCAACTGCCAATATTTTATCAGAGCCCTTGCACGCAGGACGCGTAAGGCAAACTGATCTAAGGCTTGTGCAGGGGCGGCGTATGTGGCCCACCATGATGACGCAGAGAATGCAAATTTTTGTACAGAAGAATATTATTTTGCGTGCTGTTGGCAAAACCACGCGACCCGAATTGCCTTTTGTCATGAAGCTCATGAACTGGTTCCCCGTTTTACAGCGTATTCCAGCTCACTTCATTGGCGTTGGCTTCCGCCCTGAACATATCAACACAACACTTAGGTAGAAAAAATGGATTTCAGTACGACGCAACTTTTATTGGCATTTGTTGAAGGTATTGGCCTCATTGCATCACCCTGCATTTTGCCTATTTTGCCGATCATGCTGGCTGCCTCATTGGATGGTGGCAAAAGACGTCCACTTGGTATTATCACAGGCTTCATAGGTGCTTTCACAGCCTTTGCGCTGCTTTCAAGACAAGTGCTTGAATGGCTAGATGCGGATCCAGAGATCGTGCGCAATGTAGCGCTCGGCCTTTTAATTGTTTTTGGCCTCATTATGTTGTCCAAAAAACTCTCAGATAAACTTTTGGGCGTAACGCAAGGGCTTGCGAATTTTGGTAATAACCTGACAATGCGCTGGGATCAGAAACATGGTTATTTCAGTGGCGTTGCCATTGGTGCTTTAATCGGATTGATCTGGACACCCTGTGCGGGCCCCATTATGGCCGCAGCCATCGTTCAAATTATTCAAGCCAAATCGAGCAGTGAAGCTGCACTGACAGTTGCTATGTTTGCGCTCGGCGCCGGTATACCGATGCTTGCCATTGCTCTTATGGGCAGACAAATCATGGCGCGTCTTAATTTTTTAAAGACACATAGCTATGGCGTGCGCCGTGTCTTGGGTGTGATCATTATCTTGACGGCTGTTTTGATTTATCAGGGCGCTGATGTGCAGCTCCTTGCAGCCAGCGGCAGTAAGGACAGTGAAGTGATTTATGATGGTAAATTGCAAGGGGCACTTCAAACGCCTTATCTGGCGCCAGAAATTACCGGAACGCAGGGATGGATCAATTCACAACCTCTCAAAATTGCGGATTTGCGTGGCAAGGTCGTGCTGATCGATTTCTGGACCTATTCCTGCATCAATTGTGTGCGCACCATGCCCTATATCACCAAATGGGATGCCAAATACCGTGATAAGGGCTTAGTCATCATTGGTGTGCATTCACCTGAATTTGAATTTGAGAAAAAACCCGATAATGTCCAGGCGGCCACTGTCAAATTTGGCATTCGTTATCCTGTTGCTCTCGATAATAATCTTGAGACTTGGGGTAATTTTCAAAACAAATACTGGCCAGCGCATTACCTGATCGATCAAGAGGGGCGTGTCGTCTATACCCATTTTGGTGAAGGCGAATATGCACGTACAGAAAATAATATTCGTATCTTGTTAGGCCTAGGCCCAGAGATGGGCGAAGGCGAGGTGTCTCCAGCATCTCCGGCTCAAGTGCAAACGCCTGAGACCTATCTTGGCTATCAACGTGGTGCTGATTTCGTAAGCTCAAAACCTGCTGTTCTCGATCAAGCGGCACTTTATGAATATCCGGCTATCATACCTTTGAATAATTGGGGCTTAAGTGGAGAGTGGATGATTGAAGCGCAGCGCATCACATCAACTAAAGAGAAAGCTGCTCTACGTCTTCATTTTACGGGCAAAAATGTTTTTCTGGTTTTAGGCAGTAAAAATGGCAGTCCCATCCATGTACGCGTATCCGTCAATGATCAGCCAGCGCAAAGCGTTGATGTCAAAGATGGTATGCTCACCGTTGATCGTGAAACGCTCTATGAGTTGATTGATCAAGAAAGCGCTAAAGAAGGTGTGCTTGAATTGCAAGCGGTTGAACCCGGCCTACAAGCCTATGCCTTCACTTTTGGTGGATAATTAGGAATCTAAGCCTGGCATTTTCTTTCTACGCTTAGAATGCGGTGGAACTACAGGCTGTGTGCCATTGCTGCTAATCTCAACAATGGTTACGCCACCTTCTTTAAGTGCTCCAAGAACCTCGCTCACTTCTTCTTGGCTATAGGGAACGAGAGGCTCAAGAGGTGGATGTTTTTCCATACTGGTTTTAACCATCGCCCAGTCGTCAGGATTGTTTGTCTCAGCCGCCTTTAAGATTGCCTCAATTGTGCTGAAATGAAGTAAACTAAATACCATCTTATTCACTCCTCTTATATTATGAGGGCATTCTTCAATTTCTTTAAAATCACGTCAATGGCTTCAGTGGGATATTGTTCTGGTGTGATGCGTCCCCAAATCGGATTGGGCCAGGCTTCATCGGTTTTATAGCGCGCAATAACATGGACATGAAGTTGCGCGACCATATTGCCAAGCGCAGCTATGTTTATTTTGTCGGGCGCATAAAGCGTCGTTAGAGCTTTTGATGCGAGCGATATTTCTTCCATGAGAGCCGCACGTTCTACCAAGTTCAGTTGGTATATTTCAGTAATGTCAGGACGGCGGGGTACTAAAATCAGCCATGGAACCGTTTTCTGGTTATGTAGACGCAACTGACAAAGAGGCAAATCGCAGACCCAAATACTGTCAGCTTCAAGCTGGGAATGCAGGATAAATTGGCTCATGGAGGGCATTTCAAGGGGGATGTTGAATCACGGCACTAGTTGCTATAAAGCCATCAGAAAATGATTGCCCTGCCAAGAGGAAATTCTATGTCTCAAGCCGCACAAAAACCTGCCATTCGCACTGAAACGGACTCTTTCGGTCCTATCGATGTGCCTGCGGATCATTATTGGGGCGCACAAACCCAACGAAGCCTGCAGAATTTTAAGATTGGCGGCCAGACCATGCCTGTACCTTTGGTGCATGCTTTTGGCATGCTCAAAAAGGCAGCTGCGCTTGCGAATGTTAAGCTTGGTGTGTTGGATGCTAAAACGGGTGACGCGATTGCTAAAGCAGCTGATGAAGTCATTGCCGGTAAAATGGATAATGAGTTTCCACTCGTTGTCTGGCAGACAGGCTCTGGCACGCAGACAAATATGAATGTGAATGAAGTGATCTCGAACCGCGCCATTGAAATGTTGGGTGGTGAGAAGGGAAGTAAGAAACCTATTCACCCGAATGATCATGTGAATATGGGGCAAAGCTCAAACGACAGTTTTCCTACGGCTATGCATATTGCAGCGGCTATGGAAATTCAGAATTTTCTTATTCCAGCGCTCAAGCACTTTCATGCGGCTCTCGATAAGAAGGCAAAAGAATTTAAAGAGGTCGTCAAAATCGGTCGTACTCATTTACAAGACGCAACGCCTCTAACTTTGGGACAAGAATTCTCAGGATACGCGCAGCAAATAGCCGATAATATTATGAGACTTGGGGATAAAGGTATTCTCTCTCAGCTCATGGAATTGGCTCAAGGTGGCACAGCTGTTGGGACAGGTCTTAATACGAAGAGAGGTTTTGCAGAAGAATTTGCAAAACAAGTAGCATCTATGACGGGTCTTCCTTTTGTAACGGCGCGCAATAAATTTGCAGCCCTTGCTAGTCATGATGCTTTGGTTGATGCCTCTGGTGCGCTCAATACAGTTGCTGTCAGCTTTATGAAAATTGCTAATGACATTCGTATGCTGGGCTCAGGTCCACGCTGCGGCATTGGTGAAATCAGCCTCCCCGAAAATGAGCCTGGCTCATCAATCATGCCGGGTAAAGTTAATCCGACGCAGTCTGAAGCTATGACAATGGTTGCGTGTCAGATTATGGGCAATCACGTTGCTGTGACGGTGGCGGGATCCAACGGGCATTTTGAGTTGAATGTTTTTAAGCCCGTTATCATTCATAATGTTTTGCAATCTATTCGGTTGCTTGGTGATGCGGCGCGCAGTTTTACCGATAATTGTGTAACCGGCATTACGGCCAATACAGGTCGTATCAAGCAACTCGTCAATGAATCTCTGATGTTGGTGACAGCACTTAACCCACATGTTGGTTATGATAATGCAGCCAAGATCGCTAAAAAAGCGCATGCCGAGCATAAAACACTCAAGCAAGCTGCGGTCGAATTGGGCATTCTTAAGGCTGAGGATTTTGACAAGCTGATTAAGCCTGAGGAAATGACGCGACCCTTAGATTAAAGTCTTGCGCTTGGGCGCTCTGTAAGAGCGGGAAAAAGTGAGAAACCTGAACGTACAAGATCAACGGGTAGAGCGTGCTCAAAGACTTCATCAATGGCTAAGCGAAAAGCTTCGGTATGCTGGCCTAATATCCGTACCTGTTCCTGGCAATCTTCTAATCCTGCGGCATTAATTGCGAGTACCGTAAGGGGTGGCAGGGTTGGATATGTATTGACCTGTAAGGTGCCCTCAAGATTATTATTGATTACAAATTTTACGAGCGGTGTACGAATATCGTAAAAGGCGCCACCGTCATTTTGCCCCGGAACAATTGGAAGAAAGATGGCAAAAGCCTCTTTGTTTTTGGGGTCAAAGCAATGTTCCCAATTGATGGCTGGAACAGGGATGGCAGCGCCGAAGCTTGAAGACGTTACATATTCAGCCGTACCGCTGATTTCTCCTAGCTCAATACACAAGGATATAAGATTATCTTGTTCAAGCTCACTCATAATATAATTCCCTAAAAAAAATCAGTGTATTATAGCTTATCTATGAAACCAATACCGGATTTACATGCGTAAACGCTCTGTTCGCATTGCGCGCCATAACACCAGTATTTCGCTGGAAACTGAATTTTGGGATGAGCTTAAGCGTATCGCTAAAGCTGAAAAATGCTCACTTAATCAGTTAATTTCAAAAATTGATGTGGGTAGGGCTGGTAATCTCTCCAGCGCTTTGCGCCTCTTTGTCTTAAAGAATTTGAAGGCACGTTAGTTTTTGGTGCCACCAAAGAGAGCATCAATACTATCTTTGTGAGCGCTCTTTTTAGCAATGACATCTTCGGCGCGCTTAATCTCAGCTTTGAGGGCTACAATATAATCATTCAGCTCGCGCACCGACAATTGCTGCAAATCGGGCGGCTTAAGATTGGTGCGCTGTGGCTCTAATTCATCAGGATTGATCATTTATTCAGTATATATACTCTTAAGGCTCCAGCCAAGAGGCAGACATGCACGCTATTCTTATTCAATCACCTGATGAACTTGATTATGTCGAGGTATCTGCGCCTCAGCCTAAGTCGCATGAGGTGTTGATTAAGGTTGCAGCGGCCGGTGTTAACCGTGCTGATATTTTACAGCGCAAAGGAAAATATCTGCCGCCACCCGGTGCCAGCATCATTATGGGTTTGGAAGTCTCAGGCACTATTGTTGCTGTTGGTGAAAGTGTCTCTAAATGGAAGATAGGCGATAAAGTCTGTGCTCTGATTGAAGGCGGGGGATACGCCGAATATGCAACTGCTGCCGAAGGACAGTGCCTTCCTGTTCCCACCACACTCAATATGATCGAAGCCGCCGCCTTACCTGAATGTCTAGCAACAGTATGGGCTAATGTTTTTGAGACGGGGGCCTTGAAGGCAGGCGAGACGTTGCTTGTTCATGGCGGATCAAGCGGTATTGGTACCACAGCTATTCAAATGGCTAAGCTTTGGGGATCACACGTCATCGTGACTGCAGGAAGCGATGAGAAATGCGCTGCTTGCTTAAAGCTCGGTGCTCAACAGGCCATCAATTATAAAACAGACGATTTTGTGGGTGTAGTTAAGCGTGAAACAAAAGGACAAGGTGTCGATGTTATTCTCGATATGGTTGGCGGTGATTATGTTGCTCGCAATTTAGAGGCGCTCGCTCTCTTTGGAAGACATGTCAGCATAGCCACCCAAAAAGGTAGCGCCTTTGATGCTGATATGCGCGTTATTATGCAAAAACGGCTGACACTCACAGGCTCGACCCTGAGGGGGCGACATGCCGATGAAAAGGCCCGTTTGTTCCGTGAAATTGATGCCCAAATCTGGCCTTGGGTGATTTCATCGAAGCTCAAACCATTGATATATAAGAGTTTCCCAATAAAAAATGCACTGGATGCGCATAAAGTGATGGAATCCAGCGCTCATATTGGTAAGATTGTTCTTGAAGTTGCTGCTTAGGTCGCAATTTCCGATCCCCAGAAATTTTCAATCGAGGATCGTCCGGTAGCAACGTGCGACCGGATATAAACGAGTTTTGTATGGAGATGAACGATGCCCGCAATGCCTTTAATGCCTAAAGCTACCGCCGTTTGGTTGGTTGAAAACACCACACTCACATTTGAGCAAATTGGCGAATTCTGCGGATTGCATAAACTTGAAATTCAAGCTGTTGCTGACGGCGAAGTTGCCATTGGCATCAATGGTATGGATCCTGTCCTCAGCGGTCAGCTCACGCACGAAGAAATCAAGCGTTGTGAGAATGATCCTCGTGCTCGCCTTAAGATGATCAAAAATGATCTGCCACAACCTGTTACACGCACTAAGGGCCCGCGCTATACGCCAGTCTCAAAACGTGCCGACAAGCCAGATGCTATTTTGTATCTCATCAAGACTTATCCCGAATTACTGGATGCTCAAGTGGCACGTCTTTTGGGGACTACGAAAGATACAATCAGCAAGGTTCGTGAGCGTACGCACTGGAATTCAGCTAACATCAAACCACACAACCCAGTTTTGGCGGGTTTGGTAAAGCAAGCTGATTTGGATAGCGCTTTAAAGCGCGCCCAGCGCCGTGTAGTACGCGAAGAAAAGAAGGCAGCTAAAGAGGGTGGCCCAAAGCCTGAAGCAGCTCAAGAACAGGAAGCTGACCAGCAGTCGCAAGTTGATCTTGGATCACAAGAACAGCCTGACATTGATCCAGATGCTGTCTTCCGCAGCATGGGTTAACCATAATCTTTTAGGCTTTCAGTAAGTAAATAGGCTCTTGCTCGTTGGAGCGTCGTCGTCGACAATGATGGCGTTTCAACGAAAGCAGAATATTAAGAATGAGCCTTATTAGTTCAAAAGCATTCAACTCAATGCAGGCACTGCGTTCTTTGGAATACGCAGATGTTTTTGCTTTTCATGCTCAAATTCTCCTGGATGAATTAAGTCAGCGTGACACAGAGGTCGCTCACGATATTGAGCGTATTGTTAAGCAAGCACTTAAGAATAAAAAACTGTTCGACATCACCACATCAGAAGGTGTGCTGGACGAGGCTTCATATAATCAAGCCTACGCTGAGGCCATGAGCCAAGAGGAGGTGCTGACCAAATTATCAGAGAATATGTATAGGAAATATCAATCAGCATCGGCCGCTAAGCGCACGTTGCTCATAGCTGCCTATGCCAAACTTACCAATATGTTGGTCTCTAATAAACTGCTCACCCGCGAGAATGTTCTGGATGTTGTGCGTGGAAAGCGCGATAGGATGGCGCCACTTGGCGAAATCCCCATTGAGGTAGAGGCGGCAGGTTTTCTTGAGCGTATGTTATGGCCTATGCCCGAGCGGCGTAATGGCGGTCTTACACGAAATCAACGTGTTCTCGTTTTTGATAAAATTGATGCGGCCATCGATGGCATCAATTCTGTTGTTTTTGAGCCGGTGCTGACGGCACATCCAACTATTGTAGATAATTTGACGGCTATTGTGCGTTTACGTGAAGTCAATGATGTCGGCCGTGAATTAACCTCGCACGCTGATGATTTTGCCCAAAACAATATTGCAAAACTACGAAAAGCTATGGGGGCATGGTTACGTGAGAAATTGACGCCCGAAGATGAAAAAGGCATGCCACGTAGTTTCACGCCCTTTGAAGAGATGGAGCATGAGACGGATGCACTTACTCAAATTTTTCATAATATGCCTGGTGTTCGCCAAACATTTGATGGTGCTTTTCTGCGCCGCGCAAATCATCGTCATGATATTGAAGATACATACACGCCTGAAATGCGGTTACGCTTAGCTTTTAACTTGCGCCCAAAGTCATGGGTTATGGGTGATAAAGATGGAAACGATAATATCAAGGCTGAGCACTTACTTTACAGTCTTGTTAATCGTCGGTTACGGCTTCTTCAATTATATCAGCAGGAATTACGTCAGTTAGAAGGTGCTGGCATTCAGTTGCCACAAGGCCGGTTTGGTCCCTGGCAACATGTTTTTGCAAGTGCTGAGAAAGTTTTAAAAGATGCTAAACAAAGACTTGATGATGCGCGAGGCGCAATCGATCTTCCTCTCAGTCAGACACAATTTGATGATATCTCAGCCTTGGCTGGCAGCGCATTGCCTATGGATTTTGGTACTGTTGCGGCGGATTTTGTCAAAAGTCTTGAGCAAAGCTTTTTACTCTCTCCTCGGCATGCCCAAGACCGCCTCATTAATTTGATTGATCAGGCGCGCATATTTCAAATGAATATGGGAGCTCTTGAGTTACGTGAGACGTCAGAAGAATACACAAAAGTCATTGGTTTTCTGATCGATTATGGCGTGCCAACAGTTGATTATCGCAATTTAGATGAAAAGCAGCGTATCGCTGTGCTTGAAGCAGTCCTTGCAAAGCCTTGTTTGATGATAGGAAAAGCCCAATCTTTTTTGGATACAGTTGATGATGCGTCTATTAGGCATTATGGGACAGATGAGGCGATAACCTATCACACACTTCAGCGTCTACGTTTGGCCGCTCAAAATCCTGATGCGATCAAGGACATGATATTGGCTGAATTTGAGCAGTCATCAAATATTCTTGAAGCTCTTTTGTTACAAAAACTAGCTGAAGGTTTAACGGGTAAACCTTTGGCATTACCTGTATCGCCTCTCTTCGAAAAATTAGACACGCTAGAAAATTCGAGCCGCGCCATTATGGCGGCACTGCAGACAAAGGCTTACCGTACACACCTTCTTGATCAGGCAGGCGGGGATGTCTCAAAATTGCGTATAAAAATACAAGCCGCCCATAGTGATAATGTGCGGCGCTCGGGCTCTCCCGCAGGACGTGCCGGTATTTATGGTATTCACCGTGACTTACCAGAATTTCTAGGAGAGCATAGCGCAGATATCGCCAAACTCTTTGCAATAGACGGCATTAAAACTGAAGGCCTGCATATTAAAGTCGAGTGGTTTGAAGGTAAAAGTAGCACAGATACAAGTCGTGGTGGTGGGCGCGCGCAATCAGCAATGGTCAATGCCTATGGATTGCATGATCATACAAAGGAAACATTCCAGGGATTTGATATCTACTATTTCCTATCTTTTAAAGAGGCCTTCAAGCGTATGACCGCGCGTTTGTTTAGCCATAATGCTAAAGAGCTCGCTATTCAAAAACGTGAGCAAAAACCAGATTCTGTACAAAGATTTGCGGCTATTGAAGATGCTGTTGTAGCGGCACTCAAAAAGACATTTCCTGATTATGCCGAAGGGCATTTTAAAGAAAATGTTGGAGGGTTATTCCGCTTTCCTCTTTGGGATGCTGAGCTTAAAAAGATTTTGGCCAACAGAGGTTCGCGCAATGCAGCCCGTGGTGCCGCTATCAAACCTCGTATCTATAACCCGAAAGAAGATACGCGCATTGCAACTGATACAATGCGCTCCATTCCCTATGGCAACAATTTAGCTGATGCTGAGATGCATGTAGCTATGCTGGGGACCCAAAATATCGAGAGGTATTTAACAGATGTTTTTGTGCCAGGTAGCAAGGCTTACCGGGAATTAAGCTATGAAGCAGAAAGACTTTATGGGGATGCGCCTATTATTGAAGGTGGGTCCATTACAATTGTTGGTCTTCAAACCCTCTATCGTGTTTCGCCAGCCTTCAGAGATGCTATCGATTTTATTGGCAATGGGCTGCTGCAAACAAATTTGAAACGCCAAAGCCAGCGTTTTGAGAAAGCCAATGACAATGGCATTCAATGTTCTCCTGATATGGTTATTTATACAGGCGATATCTTGCCGCGCGAATATGGAGCAGGGGCCAAGCTTGTTCTAGCTTCTTTTGGCCATGATCTCCCGGGTGGATTAAAGATGCGCGTCACATCAGGGGAGCGTCTTTCTATAGAAGAATGTTCGCGGTTGCGTTTCTTGCTCGAAAACCTGGCCTTCTGGCCTCTCCAAGAAGAGACAAAATTGAATGATGCGCTATCGGTGCCCTTACGCATTATGAATGATGGCATCATCATGCGTGCTTGGCGTGAAGGTCGTCGTCATTTCACGAAATTCCGCAAAAATGAGTGGCGTGATCTTAGTAATATAACGAGTGCAACTTTGGC
>JBASWO010000102.1:0-3210 GCA_049276515.1 Alphaproteobacteria bacterium | reverse complement strand
CGGCGGTATTGGCTGATGATCGCCACGCCGATCGCGAAGCTCGCGGTCGTCACGACGCCGATGGCGGCATCGGCGCCGATCTTTTTCCGGCGGGTCACCATGTTGATCAAGAGCGCCGAGAGAAATCCCCACAAGCCGGCCCCGAGATAAAAATTCCAATTCATGACATAACTCACCACGGCGCCGCCGAAGACCGCGTGGGAGAGCCCATGACCGATGTAGCTCATCTTTCTTAAAACAATGTAGACGCCGATCAATCCGCAGATCGCCCCGACCAGCGAGGCGGCAACCAATCCATGAACAAAAAACTCATATTGAAGGGGGGCTGTTAAGAAATTCAATTCGATCCCTGCGATGAAGAATGGGAATGTCCCTTGAAATGCAATCCGGCCTTCGGGCTGTCGTCCACCAGAATCACATCCCCCTGGCGGATCACCGACATCTCCGAATCATAGGTCTTGGATAGGGTCGCCGAGGTAAAAATCTCTTCCGGATGCCCTTGCGCAATAATGGTTTGATTGAAACAGATCACCCAGGGGAGATGTCTTGCAACGGCGTTCAGGTCATGGGTCGTCAATAAGATTGTGACCCCCTTTCGATTCAACTCTCCTAAAAGATGAAGGATGGCATGTTGGGTTTTTAGATCGACGCCGGAGGTCGGCTCATCCAGGATCAGGAGTTTTGGGTTTCCGATCAACGCCCTCGCCAGGAAAACTCTTTGCTGCTCGCCCCCCGAGAGGGCTTTGATATGCCGGCCCGCGTAAGAACCGATTCCGAGTTGATCAAGTAACAAGTGGATTCGGGCTCGCTCCGCTCCGGTCAGCCAAGGAAGACGCGCCGACTCGCGGTAGAGTCCCATCGCCACGACCTGCTCCACGGTCACAGGAAAGTCCCAATCGACCGTTTCGATTTGAGGAACATAACCGACGTGGGGAGGCGTCTGCAGGGAAACGGGATTTCCCGATACGGAGACCGAACCGGAGAGAATCGGAACGGTCCCTAAAATGGTCTTGAGAAGGGTCGATTTTCCGGTCCCGCTCGGACCAACCAATCCGGCGAATTGTCCCGGATAGAGTTGAAGAGAGAGGTTTTGAAAAACAATTTTCTTTGAATAGCCGCAGGTCACCCCCTGGAGCGAAACCAATGCTTTCTCGCCGCCTGAGTAAGAGGCCATTCTAATCGAGGTCCTTCCCGGTGGTCGTGGCGGTCAACTTGCCGTGCTTGACCCCTTTGGTCGAAATCAACGAATCGGCAATCTTCTTGATTTCGCCGGCCCGTCCTCGCACCACCAGCACCTCCAGGCAACGATGTTCATCCAGATGGATATGGAGCGTGGACCGGATCAATTTTGAATAGTGGTGCTGGAGATCGGTCAATTTTTCCATCAGCTCATGAACGCCGTGATCGTAGACGATCGTAATCGTTCCGATCGTCTCCTTGTTTTCATCCCACTCCTGCTCGACCAAATGATCGCGGATTAAATCGCGCAGGGCCTCGGAGCGGTTGGTGTACTTCCTCTCTTCGATCATTTCATCGAATTGCTTTAAAAGACCTGCATCCATCGAGACGCCGAATCGAACCAAATTTGCCACGGAAAACCCCCTTCAGAAAGATAACACTTTTTCTGGGAGTGTGCTATAAAACGCCTGGAATGTCAAGAATTTTGGTCTGCTTTACGGAAGGTCTCGCACGTCGATTCCGTTCAGCGCGTCCCCCTTCCCGCCCAGCACGGAGGCCATCGTCTGAACGTTTTCCACCATCATTCCGAGATAGGTATGTTCCGGGGCATCGGCCGGGCCGGGCAGATCGTCATCTCGAAGGGTCGAGACGAACTTCACCCCGGCTTCTTTCCCGATCTGGTCGAGAATTTTGCTCGGAAAAACCTCGGAGCCGAAGATTGCCGGGACCTTCTCCGCCTTCAGTTGATCGATCAGCCGGGCCATCTCCCTCGGAGAAGGCTCCGAAAACGAAGACGGTTGGACGGCTCCGATCACCGTGCAGCCGTAGCGGGGGCAGAAATAGGCCCAGGAGTCATGATAAGTGAGCAGTTTTCTATTTTTGGCAGGGATCGTTTCCATCGTCTTAAAGATTCCCTCATCCAGCTTCTTTAATCTGGCGAGATACTCCGTCGCCCGCCGCTCATAATAGGCCTTCCCTTCCGGGTCGAGGGAAACCAGGGCATCGCGGACCAATTCCACGTACCGCATCGTATGGGCGGCACTCAGCCAGAGATGAGGATTCGGATTTCCTTCCGACTCCGGAAAACTGAAATCAAACACCCACTCCTTCTTGCTGATCGTGTTGTCTCCGAGCTTGAGGACCTTCGCCCCTTTTTTCTTGTTCGCATTTGCCAATCCTTCCGTCGGCACCTCCAACGTCAGGCCGTTGAAAATCAAAAGGTCGGCCTGCGCCAGATATTTGATGTCCGAAGGGGCCGGCTCGAAGGTATGGGAATCGGTCCCTTCGGGGACGATCCCGTGGAGATCGATCCGATCTCCCCCGATATTCTTCACAATGTTGGTGATCGGAGCGACCGTGGTGACTACTTTTAGTTTTCCGGAGGCCAGAAGATCAGAATAAACACATAACCCAAAAAACAGGATCATGATGACCGGAAAAAATCGGATTTCGACAAAGTTGGATATTAAAAAAGATCTCCTCTTTTTCACGTTTTCCCCTTATTAATGAAAATCAACGCCTGAACGCCCTCCCGATGATCCCCGGAATTAAACAGACGCCCGCCGCTCCAATCATCGCCGGACCGGTTGGGAGAGAGTAAATAAACGACAGATAAAATCCGACCAAGGCTGAGAGAACGCCGAAGATCATCGAAAGCAGAAAGGCGATCTTCAGCCGATCGGTCAGCATCAGCGCCGAGGCGGCCGGAATCACCAGGAACGAGAAAACCGGCAGGGCGCCGATGGCTGCAATCGACACCGAAATCGTAAATGCCAAGGTGACGAAGAGAAGCTGATTCAGTAAGCGGACATTCGACCCGGTCGCTTGCGCTGTTTCCGGATCAAAGGAAATATAAACAAATCGTTTGTAAAGAAGGAAGTGGATCGCAAAGACCCCGATGAGTGTTCCGGCAAGAAGCCAGAGGTGACGCTCCGGAACGAAGATGACGTTTCCGAAGAGAATATTCTCAATGTCGTGGGTCTCAGCCGCCAACTTATCGAGGATTAAAAAAACAAGCCCCGCAGGCAAAGC
>JBASWO010000101.1:0-17012 GCA_049276515.1 Alphaproteobacteria bacterium | reverse complement strand
GATAGGACGTAAACGAATAGAGGTTGCTTCGATAATCGCATCTCTTTTGCTGCGGCCTTCATGTTGTAAATTATTGGCGAATTCAGTGATCAGAATGCCGTGCTTACTGATCAGGCCCATCAGTGTGACAAGTCCTACCTGCGTATAAATATTAATTGTCGCACCACCAAGACCCAAACAAATAAAGATCAAAGCGCCGGCAATCGACATCGGTACCGAGATCAAAATAATTAATGGATCACGGAAGCTTTCATATTGAGCTGCCAGAGTTAAGAAAATGATGATGAGGGCAAAGACAAAAGTCATGACAAAGCCACTCGACTCTTGGGCGAATTGGCGAGCCTGGCCGGCATAATCAATTGTGTAACCAGATGGCAGAGTGCGATCGCCCAAATTTTTGAGGTATTTGAGCGCGTCTCCTGCTGAAACGCCAGGTAGAGCTACACCTGAGATTGTTGCAGCATTCAATTGCTGAAAGTGATTGAGAGATTGGGGGACAGTTGTTGTCTTGATTTCGGCAATCGTTGAAAGTGAAACAGAATCACCAGACGATGTGCGTACAAAGTAATTATTTAATTGATCTGTATTCAGGCGCGATTTTTGCTCAACTTGCGGAATGACCTTATAAGAGCGGCCGCTAAGGCTAAAGTAATTGACATAACCACCACCCAACATTGAAGAGAGCGAGCTGCCCACATCATTCATGGTCAGGCCAAATTGTGCCGTTTTCTCGCGATTAATATGAACCGTCGATTGCGGTAAATCATATTTCAAATCACTATCTAAGAAAATAAACATGCCGCTTTTCTGAGCTTCTCCCATAAAAGCCTGAGTGACTTCATTGAGCCGCTCAAAAGGTTGCGTGGTTTGAATAACAAACTGAATGGGAAGGCCGCGGCTACCTGGCAGAGGTGGTGGTTGGAACACAGCCGTACGTACGCCTGAAATGTTTCCAAGATCATTCTGCACGATAGGCTGCAGATCATTGGATGTGCGCTTACGTTCATCCCATGCGGTGAGACGCATACCTGCAATAGAACGACCTGGGACATCGAGCTGAAACACGTGGCCGGTTTCAGGGTAGGTCGTGAAAAGCTCATAAACTTTTTTAGAATACATTTGGCGCTGTTGCAGCGTAGCGGTGGGTGCCGCCGTTTGTAGAGCAATAATAACACCCTGATCTTCTTGGGGTGCTAACTCTGACTTAGAAAAGGTATACAGGAAATAAATGCTACCCAAGACAATGCCAGCAAAGACAATGGTAACAGGGATATAATTTAAACTGCCACGTAGACGACGCTCATAGCTATGACGTACTTTTTCAAAGCGCCGATCAATTGCAGCTACTAGTTTTTGTTCCCAGCCCTTATTTTCATTGTGGGGTTTGAAGAGACGACCACACATCATGGGCGACAAAGTCAACGCGACAACAGCTGAAATGATAACAGCGCCAACAAGCGTGAATGCAAATTCAGTAAAGAGAGCACCTGTTAGACCGCCTTGAAAACCAATCGGTACATAGACGGCTACCAACACAATGGTCATAGCGATGATGGGGCCACCTAATTCTCGTGCTGCCCGAAGCGCAGCATCAAGAGGGGTCATACCTGCTTCAATATGACGATTAACATTTTCAACAACAATAATCGCGTCATCGACAACCAGACCGATAGCTAAAACCAAAGCTAGAAGGGTGAGGAGGTTGATTGAAAATCCGAGCGCCAACATAAAGATCATGGCGCCAATGAGGGATAGCGGTATCGCAATAATCGGAATAAGCACAGCACGCGGTGAGCCAAGAAAAAGAAATACCACAAGAGACACAATGATCATGGCCTCAATCAATGTATGCTCAACTTCGTTGATGGAGCTGTTTACGAAATCGGTTGAATCGTAAATAATCTCAGCATTAATGCCCTGAGGTAATTGCGATTTGATGTCGGGCATCAAGTTACGAATTCTCTCCATAACTTCAAGGAGATTTGCAGATGGAGCAACTTGAATGC
This sequence comes from Alphaproteobacteria bacterium, assembly GCA_049276515.1. Taxonomy (GTDB): domain Bacteria; phylum Pseudomonadota; class Alphaproteobacteria; order UBA9219; family UBA9219; genus JAATFY01. The sequence continues at coordinate 15,006 of JBASWO010000101.1, read as the reverse complement.
CGATATAAACGGCCTTCTTTCCATCAAAACCAACGCGCGATTCGTAATCGTCAGCGCCAAGCGATACATTGGCAACATCTTGAAGGCGGACAACAACGCCCTTGTCTTGTTTTACAATGAGATTACGAAATTCTTCTAAGGTATGAAGATCGGTAGAGGCATTGAGATTAAACTGCACCATTTGACCTTTGGTGTTGCCAAGGCCAGAGAGGAAGTTGTTGCGAGCTAGCGCATTGCTGACATCAGTTGCCGTGAGATCAAGAGAGGCTAATTTCTGCGGATCGAGCCAAGCGCGCAGGGCAAAATTTTGTGCGCCTAGAATTTCAGCGGTTTGTACGCCTTCAACAGCCTGAATACGGGGTTGTACGGCGCGTAACAAATAATCGGTAATATTATTTTGCGGCAAAACATCACTATTAAAGCCAATATACATGGCACTAATGGATTGGCCGATTTGAATGCTGAGAACCGGTTGTTGGGCTTGAGGCGGCAACTGGTTGCGCACGGATGTGATCTTCGACTGAATTTCTGTCAAAGCTTTGCTGGAATCTATATTCAACCGCAAATTAACTGTAATCGTACTGATGCTGTTCGAGCTTGTTGAGGTCATGTAATCGATGCCATTCGCTTGGGCGATAGCATTTTCAAGAGGCGTCGTAATAAACCCGGCAACAGTATTGGCATCAGCGCCATAATAGGTGGTGCTGACAGTGATGACGGCGTTTTCTGTGCGTGGAAATTGGAGAATGGGTAGAGATATAAAAGCGCGTAATCCCACGACCAAAATGGCCAAACTGATAACAGTTGCCAAAACCGGACGGCGAATAAAGATATCTGTAAAATTCATGTTTTAATTCACTTTATTGTTCGGTTGGAACCGGGTTTGAATCATTGGTTGGCACAACTTCGTTATTCACTTTGATAGGGGCGCCATTGCGTAACTTCATTTGACCGGCGATAACAACCTCATCGCCTTCTTTAACGCCGCTTAAAATCGCAATTTGATCGCCGCGGGTTGCTCCTGTTGTAACAAAAGCTTGTTTAGCAATGGGCTTCGCAGGGTCCGTATTGTCCACTAGATAAACTGTATTGCCATACGGATTAAAGGTAATTGCGGTTTGTGGCAAAGTGACAAAACGTTCAGCAGCTCCACTCTCAATGATAACAGGTGAGAACATGCCGGGGAGCAACAACTCATCTGGATTTTTAAATGTTGCGCGAATTTGAATATTGCGTGTGGACTCATCGATCTTTGAATTGATCGCTGTGATCATACCTTCAAACACTTGATCGCCATGTGTTTGAACGCGCACACTCACTTTTTGACCAACTTGAATAGATGTTAAATTTTGCTCAGGTAAAGTGAAGTCAACATAAATGGGATCAAGCTGTTGAAGTGAAACAATGGGTGATCCCGGATTTACATATTGGCCGACATCAACTTTACGAATACCTAAGTGACCTTTGAAAGGCGCGTGAATGGATTTTTTATTCACGATTGCTTGTTGTTGAGCCACTTGCGCTGCGGCGTTGGCCAAATTGGCAATATCGGCATCAACTTGAGCTTGACTAATAGCTTGGGTCTTCAGAAGTTTTTGGTTTCGCTCAAATGTAATATTCGCGAGCTTTGCAGTGGCCTGCAAAGAATTGAGGCGTGCAATGTCATCATCAGCGCGTAGGCGAACGAGAAGCTGTCCTTTCTTAGCCTCACTATCAGATTCAAAATGGATGGATTCAACAATACCAGCTATTTCAGCTGATAAATCGGCACCATTGACGGCGCGCACACTGCCGACAGCCTCGAGTTTTGGCTGCCAATCCTGCATTTCAGCTTTGGTTGTTGAAACGGTTTGTGCGGGCGCACCCATGGACGACATGTATTTCTTGACCATGACGCCTTCAAAGATTTTGTAGCCAAACACGCCGCCGAGCACTAGCAAGACGCCAATGAGCATGATGATCATACGTAAAGTCATTTTTTATCTCCGTCCCGACTTGAATTCAATTGAGCAATATCATTTTTACGATTCCACCATCCGCCACCGAGAGCCTGAAAAAGGGCGGCCGTGTCGGCATAGCGTTGGGCTTCTGCTTGCACCAGAGAGAGTTTGGCCTGCTGATCCACCTGCTGAGCCGACAAAAGATTGATGTAGCTAACAGCGCCAACATCAAATTGTTGCTGAACCAAACTTAAACTTTCTGATGATGCTTGTTCTGTAAGTGTTGTGGCCTTCAAAGCTTCGGCATCTGCTTCAAGAGCATGTAAAGCATCTGCTACTTCTCGGAAAGCGTTCAGAACCGTCTTACGATACTGGGCTGCTGTAACATCATATTGAGCTTCAGCAGCACCTTGTTGATGCGCTAAGGTTCCACCATCAAATAAAGTTTGGCTTAGGGTTGATCCTATGCTCCAGAAACCCGAGCCTGGGGTGAAAAGTTTGCCAAGTTCTACGGCAACAGACCCTACATCAGCCGTGAGGAGAATTTGTGGAAGGCGCTTGGCTGTAGCGACACCAATAGCCGCACTTGCTGCATGCATATCGGCTTCAGCGGCGCGTATGTCAGGCCGTTGTTCAACGAGTTTTGATGGCAAAGAAACAGGAAGTGTTTCAGGCAGTTTTAAGCTTGAAAGCTCAAATTTAGCCGGCAAAGGCTGGCTTGGCAGCTGACCCAATAAAACAGCAAGTTGATTGCGTATAGCCGCTAAACGTTTCTCAAGATTAGGTAGGCTTGCACGCGTCTGCTGTAAAACAGATTGCTGTGCCAGCATGGGGCCGCGATCGATAGCGCCAACTTCAAGCTGTCGCAAGGTAATGTCTAATTGCTGCTGCTGCGATTCTATAATTTTATTTGTCGCATTGATTTGTCCTCGCAGCGCTGCCTCTTGAATGGCTGTGGTGACAACATTGCCCGTTAAACTAAGATAGGCAGCTTCCAGTTGAAAACGTTGAAAATCTTCTTCTGCTGCCAATTGTTCAATTTTGCGGCGTGAGACGCCAAAAATATCAAGTCCGTAGGTAACACTCACGGAAGCGTTATGGAGCGTGTAAGTTGAGCCTCTAAAATTTCCGCCATTGCTAGCGCCGGATGTTTTTTGACGTGATGAAGAAAAGCCAGCCTCAACATCGGGATAGAGTAAACCTTCAGTAGCTCCCGTATTTTCTTGTGCGGCCCGCAATGCAGCTTGCGCAGATTCAAGATCTGGATTTGCCTTAAGGGCTTGTTTGATTAATTGATTAAGGGGCTCTGATTGAAAGAGGGTCCACCATTCAGCTGGAATATCTTGTCCAGCAGCAAATTTTTGGGCGGCACCATGTGGGTTCGCAGCTGATGTTGTCGCTGCTGGTAGAGCATTTGGACCATAGTTCGATGTTTCTGGGGCAGCAGGGCGTTTAAAATCGGGACCTACAGAACAGCCCATCAAAAGGGCGGTGCATGAAACGGTGAGAAGAAGAAAAGAGGGGCGCACGAGATGCCTGTTTACAAAAGACTTGGAAAGTAGTATACATTCATGAATGTATGTAAGTAAAGCGCTAAAATTCTTTACCATACAAACCGTGATGAAGCCTAATAAAACCATTATAAATAAGGTAAAACGACCTTAACTATGGCCCGTCGTACCAAAGATGAAGCTGAAAAAACCAAACACGCCATTCTTAATGCGGCGGAGAAGGTTTTTTATAAGCATGGTGTTTCCCGCACGTCGCTTGAACAAATCGCGGCTGTTGCCGGTGTTACGCGCGGTGCGGTCTATTGGCATTTCAAAGATAAGATCGAATTATGTGAAGCTATGTGTGAGCGTGTCTTCTTGCCTCAAGAAGACGTATTAGAGCGACTTTCTCAAAGCAATACAGATATGCCGCTTGATGATTTGAAGAAAGCTTGTTGCGATTCTCTCAAACTCATCGCCAACGATAAACAACGTCAAAGAGTCATTTCTATCCTTATGTTCCGCTGTGAATATGTAGAAGACATGGCCGCAATCCGAAAGCGTCGTTTGGAATGTAAAGATAAAATGCTCAAGCAGTGTCTTAAAATTCTTGAGCGTGCGCATAAATTAAAGATGCTTGCCCCTGGTTGGACACCACATGCCGCTGCTGTCTGCATTCAATCCCTGATGGGAGGTTTTATTATGAATGGGCTTGAGGGGCGCAAGGAGTTTGAACTTGCTAAGGCAGCACCTGAAATTATTGAGACTTTCTTCCAATCAATAACGGCACGCACTTAAGCTTCCAAATACTGGGCTACCACATCTTTAGGATTGCCATCCGCTCTTATTTGGCCGCGATCTATCCATAAAACGCGTGTGCAGGCCTCTACCACCAACTCCATGCTGTGTGAAACCATGACAACAATCTCAGCCTTGTTCACAAGATTGTGCAGGTGATCCTGCGCCTTCTTTTGAAACGCGCTATCACCAGCACCAAAAATTTCATCAATAAGAAGAATATCGCCTTCTAAATATGTAGAGATCGCAAAAGCTAGTCTCACATACATGCCAGAAGAATAGGTTCTTACTGGCAAATCGATAAATTCACCGATTTCGGCGAAAGCAACAATTTCTTCGGATCGGCTAGCAATTTCGTGTGGCTGACATCCCATGGCAAGACCGCGATAAATAATATTTTCGCGCCCTGTCGCATCAGGCTCAAAGCCTAAGCCAATATTAAAGAGACCTTGGATCTTGCCTTCAACCGTGAGATTGCCACCAGCAATTGGGTAAATGCCGGCAATGGTTTGTAAGGTTGTGCTTTTGCCTGCGCCATTTCGCCCAATAATACCAACGCGTTCTCCAGCTTTAATACTAAAGCTAACGCCATCGAGTGCTGTAACGTGATCGCGTGGACCTAGAGCATCAATTTGTTTTTGGCCAAAGAGCCTGAACAAACTGCTCTTGATGCTACCCTTAACATAAGGACCCACAGGATAGCGCAGCGTGACGTTATCAAACTGGATTGAGCTACCATTGTCGCGGCGTGTCTCAAGCGGAGATGGAAGTGAAGCTTTCTTCATGAGTACTCAATAATAGAAAACAATTCTGCGCTCATTACGATGCAGATAATAAATGGCAAAGACCCATAAAGCGGCCGACCAAAGCAGAAGAATAGCGTAGGTAGAAAGATCGGGTGCAACGCCTTCTAAAAGAGGAAGCCGCAAAGCATCCATGATCGCTGCAAAGGGATTGATCATTGTCCATTCTTTGAGGCCGGGATGCTCAAATACTGAGCGCACGATCATAACTGGAGAGACATAAAGTAACATCTGCAAGACCAGGCCGATGAGTTGTTGAAAATCCCGGAATTTTATATTGATGATGCTACTGATGATGGTGATGGGGGCGCAGAATAAAATAAGAAGAACGGAGAAGGGCAATAAGTAAAGCCAATGGAAAGATATGATCGAGGGTTTGACGACAAGGGTGTAGAGAGCAAACCCACAAAATTCGAGAGCAAAAACAATGCAGCAATAAATAACCGCCTTCAGCGGGTAGATCGCAATTGGTAAGCGTACCTGCTTTATATATCCTTCTGCGGTAATCAAGCTGGTGCTGCCGATCAAAAAACTACCTGTGATAAAATTCCATGTCACAAGTCCTGAAAAAAGATAGATCGAATAATCTTCAAAGGTTTGATGAAAAACAAACACAAAGACAGTCGACATAATAATGGTCAGCGTTAAAGGCTGCAGCGTGATCCATAACATTCCTAGATAAGAGCGCCGAAAGCGCGCACGAAGATCCGACAGGGCTAAATGAACCCAAAAATGCCGGTAATACAGGATTTGCCGGAAATATTTAATAAGTCGGTTACCGACCGAGACTTGCATGAGGGGGCCTATTTATTGCAATAAAAGCGTTATATGGCATGGCAAGCCCTTGTGCAATCACATCACAAGCGCCTTTACAGGAAGGGCCATTTCTTCTACTCATTTTTTACCAGAAACAGCAGGAAAACCCATGCAGAAACGTGCTCTCGTATTAGGCGCCGGTGGCTTTATCGGTTCCCACTTGGTCAAACGCCTCAAGGCCGACGGTTTCTGGGTGCGTGGCGTTGACCTCAAATTTCCTGAATTTGCTGAGACTATGGCCGATGATTTTGTCATTGGTGATTTGCGCGACTTCAATTTCTGCCGTGATATGGTCGATTGTCGGTTTGATGAGATATATCAGTTGGCAGCCGATATGGGCGGTGCTGGCTATATTTTTACCGGCGAGAACGACGCCGATATCATGCATAATTCTGCAACGATTAACTTGAATGTGTTGGAAGCAGCCCGCAAACGGAATTCAAAGAACATTTTTTATTCCAGCAGCGCATGCATGTATCCTGCCTATAATCAAGAAGATCCTGATAATCCCAAGACTTCAGAAGATTCGGCTTATCCTGCTGCGCCTGACAGTGAATATGGCTGGGAAAAACTTTTTAGCGAGCGGCTCTATTTGGCCTATGCGCGCAACCTTGGCTTCAATGTTTCTGTAGCGCGTTATCATAATATCTTCGGACCTGAAGGCACATGGACGGGCGGTAAAGAAAAAGCGCCAGCTGCGCTCTGCCGTAAAATTGCCATGGCCGATAAAGAAATCGAAGTCTGGGGTGATGGTAAGCAAACCCGCTCCTTCCTTTATATTGACGAATGTGTTGAGGCGACTGTGCGTTTAACACGCTCTGATTTTTCAGGCCCTGTTAATATTGGCTCGGAAGAGATGGTTAGCATCAATCAGCTCGCAGACATCATCATTAAAATTTCTGGCAAGTCTATTAGGGTCAGGAATATTCCAGGTCCAACAGGCGTGCGTGGTCGTAACTCAGACAATCGCCTTATTCGCGAAAAGCTTAAATGGGAGCCGAGCCAACCTTTGGCTAAAGGGCTTGAGACAACCTATGCCTGGATTGACCGGCAGGTTAAGCGCAACACGAAAGCAGCCTGAAGGTAAAAAATATGCAGCATGATGCACGTATCTTTGTTGCTGGGCACCGCGGGTTGGTTGGATCCTCCATCGTTAGAGAGCTAAAACGTCAAGGATACGGCAATCTGATTTTGGCAGGTCGGGAAACACTCGATTTGACTAATCAAATGGCCGTCGATCGCTTCTTTCTTTCTGAACGTCCGGAGTATGTTTTTCTCTGCGCCGCTAAAGTGGGCGGCATTGTTGCCAACGATACATATCCTGCAGATTTTATTGCGCAGAATTTAAAAATTCAGGCCAATGTTATCGACTCTGCATGGAAACATGGAACGAAGAGATTTCAGTTTGCCGGATCGGGCTGCATCTACCCACGCGATTGCCCACAACCTATTAAAGAAGACTATCTCCTTACAGGTCCCTTAGAGAAAACCAACGAGTGGTATGCGATTGCAAAAATTGCCGGCTTAAAGATGTGTGAAGCCTATAGAAAACAACATGGTTTCGATGCTTTCTCAGTCATGCCCGCCAATGTTTATGGTGAGGGTGATCAATATGATTTGAATATATGTCATGTCGTCCCCGCGCTTTTACGTAAATGTTATGAAGCTCAGCTTGCCGGTTTGGCCGAAGTTGTTATTTGGGGCACCGGCACTGCAAAACGTGAAATTCTGCATGTTGATGATCTGGCGGCAGCCATGGTCCTTTTAATGCAAAAACCCACCTCAAATGACATAATCAATATTGGCAGTGGCGAAGAATATACGATTACCGATCTTGCGCATATCATTGCCAAGGTGACAGGCTTTAAAGGTAGCTTTGTTTATGACCGCAGCAAGCCAGATGGTACGCCGCGCAAGCTATTAGATAGTTCAAGAATTCGCACCACAGGCTGGAAACCACGCCTTTCTTTGGAAGAGGGACTGCGGCGTACACTGGAAGCTTTCTGCGCTGCTTCAGCCTCGGGCCACTCTCAAGCACGCGCAAGTTGATACTGATCTGTGGAGCAACGTATGAAACTAGCGGTCATCGGCAGTTATAATGAAGCCTGCGGGGTCGCAAGCTACGTATCATCAATCAAAAACTGCTTTGGTGCTCCGTTTGATGTGGAGGTGATGGACCTTAAAACTACAGCACTTGTTGGGCACGAAACCTTATCTGATAGCGATGCTGCTGAAGCTCATATCGATTCAATTTGCAAAAAACTTAAACATTTTGACTGCGTTAATCTTCAATTTGAAGGGGGGCTTTTTGGCCGCAGCATTGATGTTATTGGCCGTCGCCTTACCAAGCTGTTTAATAACAGCCAAAATCTTATCCTGACAATCCATTCCCTGCATGTTACCGACCAATCGCGTGACATGTTACATAGGTTGTTCCAAAATTTAAAAAACCGAAGTCCTGATAGACCGTACTGGTTTATTACACATTTGCAAAAAGAAGCGGACATCTTAAGGCAAACATTTGGTATCGATAACGTTATCGATTTTCCCGTTACCTATTTTACCGAGCAACAGGTAAAAGACTTGCACTCAACAGCAGATGCTAAAGCCTGGAAGCGGCAGATCGGTCTTAAAGAAGACGACATTGTTGTGCTTCATGCAGGTTTTTTTGCCGCTCATAAAGATCATATGACGGCCTTGAAGGCACTGCAGATATTGCCACAAAATTATAAACTCGTTTTTGCAGGAAGCGAGCATCCTGTCGGTATTCAAAAGTTTTCGATTTCACCCGTGGTGAGCAAGATCACCGATTATATAGACCAGTATGACGCCGATGTGGTGAGGGCGCGTAACCATGACCCTCGGTCTTCCGGTACGACTCTTGGGGATCGTGTGCGTTTCGTTGGAGCACCGTCTGATGCAGATCTACATAAAGTTATGTGCTGTGCTGATATTGTGGCAGTGACACATTTAGAATCTGGCCAAAGCTCATCTGGTATTGCATCTATGGCCTTCCAGCTCGAGCGCCCAGTAATCCTCAGCTACAATATATTCTTTTTGGAATACGAAAAGTACTATAAGGACGGCTTTAGTTACTTCACCATGGGCAACCATTACGAGTTGCGCGACAAAATTATGAATTTTGATATGGCAATGGTCTCGCGTCTGCAAGAATATGGCAAAACCTATTCCATGGATGGTTTAGCAAAGCTCTATCAGAAGATTTATGATGATATGAGAGCCGGCCGCGTCATTAATAGGGGTAGGCCTGTTGTTGTGGTAGCACTTGAAACTTCAAGATCTCAGCCAATTGAAGCTTTATCACCTCAGTACGTGAATACAAATGTCACAGGCATTCGACTACTGATCCGGAAAATACGATCTTTCATACGCCGTGTACGCATAGGTTTTAAGGCAGGTTTTGGGTCTTAAGGGTAAGTTCGACTGAGTATAGACAGCCTTTACACGTGGTGCCAATTCTTCTACTAGTTTTCCTTCATCAATTAAGGTTAAGCGCAACTTAAGGCAGCTTGAACGGAGCATTCATGAAACTCGCGATTGTCAGCAGTTATGATGAGCCTTGCGGCACAGCCACGTGCGCTAAAGCAATCAAGCAAGACTTTGGCCCTGACTTTGATATTACAATCTTCAATGTTAAAACTGCAGCGCTTATCGCGCATGAATTAACCCACAACAGTGCTGCTGCTGAAGCCCATATCGACCATATTTGCGAACAGCTAGCTGGTTTTGAATGTGTAAATATTCATCTTGAGTGGGGAATTTTCGGTCGCGATTTTGACATTATTCGCCGGCGTGTTCTGAAGCTAATTAAAGCAAGCAAGCGTTTGATCATCACTCTTTACTCATTGCATATCGCTGATCATACGCACGCTATGCATCAGGAGGTTTTTGAGGTCCTGAAGGCCCGTAAAGCCGATGAACCATACTGGTTTATTACTCATTTGCCGCGCGAAGCTGAAACATTACGTTCGACCTTTGGCTTCGAGAATGTTACCGATTTCCCCATCGTTTACCTGAGTGAAAAAGAAGTTCGAGAATTTTATGCACGTGCTGATGCCGCTGCATGGAAAGAGAAACACGGATTCAAGAAAGATGATATTGTGATCTTACGCGCCGGTTTTTTGGCGGCACATAAAGACCATATGGTTTCACTAAAATTGATGCAGCTGCTACCGCCAAATTACAAATTGGCCTTTATCGGCGGCGAACATCCACCCTGCATCCAGAAATTTACTGTCTCGCCAGTGGTAAAAGAAATTAACGCCTATATCGACCAATATGATGAGGCAGCTATACGTAAACGGATAGAAACCGGCGATCAGAGGATTGGCACGCTCGGCGACCGTATTCGTTTCTTCGGATCTCAATTCGATGATGATCTTTATTTGGCAATGTGTTGCTCAGATTTTGTCACACTCACGCACTTGGAGTCGGGCCAAAGCTCGTCAGGTATTGCTTCTATTGCCCTGCAGCTCGAGCGGCCAGTCATCCTTAGCTACAACACCTTCTTCATGGAATATGAAAAATATTACAAAGGCGGTTTTAGCTTTTTCACAATGGGCAACCATCACGAATTGCGTGACAAGATAATGACTTTTGATATGGCACAGGTAGATCGCCTTAAGGAGTACGGGAAGATCTATTCCATGGACAATTTGGCTAAACTCTACCACAAGATTTATGCCGATATGACCAATGGCCGCATCAATAACAGCGGCCGCAAAATAAATTTATCGGTAGTGGTTCCAAAGATGCAGGCTGCAGTGCAGCCCCCGGCGCCGCTTGATGCGGTGGCTCGGCAACAGGAAGTAAACCGCATTATTTATGGCGGTCTGTGGCGGTTGATCCAGATAGCAAAACGCGTACGCAGCAAGCTACGAAGGCAGCGTGATGGCTTGGTGCGTCTGAAACGTACGGTTTTACGCGCTTAAATCTAGCGTTTAAGCAGGGAATCGATCAGATCTTTGCACAAACCGCTCAAGCTTTTGACCCATTCTGCTTTGAGGGCGTAGGGTTGCATATCATAGCCATGATCAAGGCGCTGCAGTTTTTGGCCAAGCTCGATATCATTGCCGACATCAAAGCAAAGTGCGCGGCCAGGCTGTAATTTCAGGAATTCACGATGCTGCTGTGTCCAGGATAGGAATAAATTATCTTGCACTTCGCTAGCTAATGTTAGGAGTGGATCATTCACAATGCCGCTTTCGCATTCAGGGAAAATACAGGCGTTTGCAGCAGCTGCCAATTGTGCCTGATGCTGAATGCCTTGCGGTTTAACAAAGAAAACACGCTTACTACTGACAGCATCTGGTACTGCCAGCTTTATTTCATCTAGAAGCTGGCCAAGGAAATCGCTGCGCTCGCCAAACGCTAAAAGGTTATGTAGGTTCAACTGATTAATACTATAAGGATGACACAAGCGGTTAATGCTGCTGAAGAGTTTGGTCAGGCCCAACCATTTATTGGGTAGCATGATCGAATCCGCATCAGGCTCGCTTCGCTTCATATCTGCAAAGAAATGATTGAAGATATCAATATAAGCATCACCATGTCCGGTGATTGGCACTTGCGGTAATTTCATCGTACCGCAAATCACTAATTTATAATGAGCAGGTAGATAGGCCATGGATCGGGCCAGTGTTTTCAGGCCGCTGAAGGTTGTGATATCGCTAATAGCGGCTAGCACAATATCCTTGTCATCAAAGCCGTATTTCTTGCGGATTTCTGCAACATTTTCCGGTGTCCGCGCATCGGTAATTTGCTGTGGGCTCAAAACCTGTAAATAGGCGCTGTGCGTTTCCTTGATTTCGTTCACACGTTGCCAGAAGGTTAGCTTTAAATCATTGCAACCAACAATAAAGGCTTTGTTCTTGTTGGCGGCTTTGGCAATGCCGCGCCATATATATTTGACCATCAGGCTGTTGCGAAATTCGACCGCTGTTGCCATAGCGATAGCAATGCGCTGGCGAGGGCGAGGGCGCAGACCCAGAGAAAGCATCTGTTTGATATGCGTATGCCAAACAAAAGTTTCCGATGGCATATCATCCAGATACAAAATGACCTTGGTGTTGAGCCTGTTCAGGAAATGCAGAAAATTCCTCCGTGAATGCACGTAATTCGTGCCCCACAAAAGTACCCGTACATGCAGTATAACAATCGGAAATTTATTGAGGTTGGCTAACACTGGCACGACTTGCTCATGCGTCATGCTGTAGGGATCGAGCAAAACCAATTCTGGCTGATAGGATTCAAGCCCATCTTTTAATGTTGTAGCGATTTGTCGATAGGGCTCAACCGTATAGCCGACAATAGCAGTGCGTGGCATATTCATGCACACTCCGGATCAATAGTACCTTCCCAGATATCGCGGTAAAACTCCGCCTGGGTATCGGCATTAAAAGCAGGATAGGGAACGGTTTTTGGCATTGGCTCGGCTTGTAAATCGGTAATCATTTGCGCCAACTGCATATAATTACCGCTGTCATATTTGCGCATCCGGCCGGGGAAATAGTCATCATAGCAATTAAAAGCAAAAGTATCAGTTGCAATGATCTTGGGAGCCAACTCGATGGCTAATGAACCAGGGCCTGATGCCATTTGGTAAGTTTCCGGATAGGGCAGGATAACAATATCGACTTGGGCTACGGCCTGTGCCATTTCGTCATTTGTTGTTGTACCGTAAAAAGTAACTCGGTCCTCAAGTTTTAGAGCTTTTACCAGCTGGATCATAGTTTGTAGGTAAGGGCTGCATTCCTCAAAATGAGGTTGAATGCGGATATTGGTTCCACCAAAAATCGCTAGCTTGAAATGCTTTGGTAGATGGGCGAGTGCACGAATAGCATCTACTGTACCTTTGGTGGGTGTGACCATGCCGAAAACGCCGAGCATGACGTCATTGGCTTCGTAACGAAAAAGCTGACGGAAATCAGGTTTGCGAAGATTACGGAAGTGCTCACGTTCTTTTTCATCCATGTAACAGAGTGGGTGGGTCAACACCCGCGTTAGTTGGGCAGCATGCTTGAAGCGCAAACGCTCAGAATTATTCAGGATCAGCATGGTTAGGCGCTTTTCAGCCATCATGCGGCGAATGATTGACCAAAACTTCGAGCACCAGTAACGCTGATAGAAAAAAACGAAAGGTCCGAAGACATTATATTGACGGATACTAGCGAAGATGTTTCGCAGGGTAATTGGGGCGGGCAGTTCGGCATAATGCAGCGTAATGATTAGCTTGCCGCGCACGGCCTCTAAAATCGGGCAGATGCGGCGCCACATAAAAAACGGATGGCGGCCAAAAAGCCCTGGCTCTAGCTGCATATTTACATATTCATAGTCGCGGACTTTGCTGGCGATATCTTTGGCAAAGCGCAGACCAGCACGTACGCTGGTTGCGGGTGCTACCCAATGTGTGAAATCATGATCGACCGGAATGATGTCGATATCATAAAATTTCTTCAGGCCAATTTCGAGCTGCTCAGCCGCGTAAGCAATACCGCAGTAAATTTTGTAACTGCTGACAATGGCTATACGCTTGCGGATCATGAGAAAATGCGTGTGTTGTTACAGTAAGGTTACATCATGCTCGGGCTTATTCTTATCCCATGAAATCAAGCGCAGTTCAGGCAAGGGCACAATAAACTTGCCACCATTTTGCAAATACTCTTTCTCACGAATAATAAATTCTGGAAGAAAGTAGTAAGGGAGAACCAGCATATATTCCGGATTATCTTTACGTGCCTGCCCTTCAGAAATGATCGGAATGCGGCTACCTGATGTCTCAAGGCCTACTTTCATCGGCAAACGGTCGGCAGCAGCGTAAACCAAATCACGTGTGATGCCGCAATGCTGCAAAACTGTATTACCGCGAGTCGAAGCGCCGTAAGCCCCAACCCGATGGCCTTTGCTCTTGGCGTCTTTAAGAAAAGCCAGAAGCTTTGATTTAAAGGCGTTAATGCGCTGACCATATTGCGTGTAAGTAGCAATATCTTCTAGACCATCTTTCAGTTCTTTTTCACGAATTTCGGCAACCAACGGAGTTTCTTTCTTCAGGAATCCGCAAATGAAGCGAATACTGCCGCCATTGATGGTGTTGAAACTGATGTCATTGATATAAAGTTTGTGCTCGTTAATGAGGCGTTCAAAAACGCGCAATGTGTAATAAGCAATATGCTCTTGGCTAATCATATCGTAGCCAAGCGTATGGATCATATTACCAGTATAATTCATTTCAACTACCCAGACACCATCCGGCGTGAGGCAGCTAGCAATGTCACTGACAAAATCATGCGGACGGTCTAGATCGTAGAACATCGAGATTGATGTAATCGCTTTAGCTTTACGATTACCAAGAAGGGCAGAAACATTCCGCGCAGTGAAAAAATTATTTACAACTTTTATATTTTTGTCCTTGATCATCTGAACGGCATTCGATGGATCAACGCCGATGCGTTCAACAGAAGGATCATAATTTGACAACAATGTGCCGTCGTTGCATCCCGTATCAATCACAATATCACCGGCATTAACACTGGTGTGGCTTAGTACATCAACAACAACGCCCTTGAGGTGGTCGCGCATAGTTTGATTGGTTCCAGAGCGGTACCAATATTCTTGGTACATCAAGCTAGGATCAACGGTGTGACGTGATTGAACGAATTTACAATCTTCGCAAATCACTAACTCGAGCGGCGAGGTGAGGGGGTCGGGCTGTTCAGGACGGGGAAATACACCTGTGAGCGCCATGGAGCCCATATCTAGAACCGAATGGATGTGCTTTGAACCGCAGAGGCGGCATTTGCTCATCGTAGAAATATAATTTTCGGATTGAGGGGAGACCTTAGCGCTTGCCTGAGCCGTCATGTAATTTTCCTGCTGTCTAATGAACGAATGGGAAGCATTAAGGTGGGAAGCCTAGCCCAAGTCAAGCCGTAAAGAGGTCAAAAACCTATCGGTTTTACAGGCTATTTCAGATAGGATAGACAATCGTCAGCCCCCTTTGTGAGATGCTTGATTTGATGAAAAACTTCACAACCCTCATTTTAGCAGGTGGAATAGGGACCCGGCTTGCCTCCCTTTATCCAGACCTTCCAAAACCTTTGGTGCCTGTCTCAGGACAGCCTTTTTTGCATTGGCTCATTC
>JBASWO010000100.1:0-3251 GCA_049276515.1 Alphaproteobacteria bacterium | reverse complement strand
CCCTCTAACCCGCCACAGGCAGCTCAACCGTGAAGGGCTTTATTGGCTTTATCTTACGCTTAAGCGTTCTCATTGCGCTCGCCGTATGGCTAGCGGATCGCCCCGGCACGGCACGTATTATCTGGCATGATTATGTTATTGAAACCTCGGCAGCTTTTCTTGGCTTATGCGGCTTTGCCTTAGGCTTTATTTTTTATCTGCTGTTTCGTTTCTGGCACCTCATAAAATTTGGTCCCTTGCAATGGCGCTTGCACCGCAAGCTACGCAAAATGAAACAAGGCCAGGATCAGCTGACAGCCGGCATGGTTGCGATTGCGAGTGGCAATGCCTCAGAAGCAGGCCGCATGGCAATCAGTGCACGTAAAGCACTCGGCCCCACCGCAGCAACCCAATTATTACAGGCACAAGCCGCACAGTTGGCGGGCGACCATAAAGCTGCACGGGCTTTGTTCCAACAACTTGCCGCCAACAGCGAGAGTGCCATTTTAGGGTTCCGCGGTCTTATCATGGAAGCACGACGCGATCAGGATTGGGGCGAAGTTGCACATTTGGTAAGCAAATTGCGCGATCTCAAACCCAACACCCCTTGGCTCAATGTTATTCGCTTTGAATTGCTAACCCGCCAACAAGCTTGGCATGAAGCTGGCCTTGCGCTGACCCAAGCAACAGCTGCGCAATTGATGGATGGCACAACAACTAAGCAGGCACGCGCAGCAATACTGACAGCTCAATCACAAAATGAAGCGCGCTTTGGCAGCAAAGACAAATCTTTGCAACTCGCAGAACAAGCAGTTAAACAAGCTCCTGATTGGTTGCCCGGCATTATCAATCTTGCGCAAAAGCAAATGCTGACCGAACATCACCGTGCAGCCCACCGCACGATTGAGAAAAATTGGCAACTTCATCCCCACCCTCATCTCGCCGCCGCTTACCGCACAGATGGCAGCAATCCCATGGATGCCTATAAACACATTATGAAACTGTGCCGTGATCATGAAACACTCCCGGAAAGCCGTTTAGCCTTAGCAGAAGCCGCTTTAGCTGCTGATATCTGGGGCGAAGCCCGGCGTCATTTGATTGCTTTGATAAGCCATGGCCATGCCACCCAGAAAACCTACCGTCTGATGGCACGACTTGAACGTCGCGAAAGTGGCGATGAACAAGCAGCCTTGCAATGGATGACCAAGGCAGCTGATGCAGCCGCTGATCCCGTCTGGCTCTGCCAATCCTGCGGCGGCGGCCATGAGGACTGGCAACCGATTTGCAAATATTGCAGCGGTTTTAATACCCTTGCTTGGCAAAGCCCAGGCGTTAGCCGTGCGCCTGCTCCCAAAACCTCACTCTTGGGCGATAATTGGATCGATTAGGCATGGCAACATCAAACACCATCGCTGTTTTTGATTTTGATCACACCTTGGTCCACCACGATAGTTTTTGGGCCTTTATGGCACTTGTTGCAGGCTGGCCTAAAACCATCATGGCTTTTATCCAATCACTCGCAACACTTGCGCAAAAATATATCCAAAACCCCAATGATCCCAATGTCCGTGATTACCGTACGTTTCTAAAAGATCAGCTTCTCAAGCGCCTTTTGGCGGGTCGCGCAATTAAAGATTTAGCGCCCGCCATCGAACAACTCCACGGCTGGCAAAGATGGAATGATGGTGTGCGGAAAAATCTACTCGATCATCATGCGCAAGGTCATCATATCGTGGTGGCTTCGGGCGGATTAGATCTTTATTTGCATGAACTTTTAAAAGACACCCCCATCAACGCTTTAATCTGCACAGCGGTTGGCGTGAAAGATGGTTTTGTGACAGGTGAGATGGTTTCAGGAAATTGTGTACGACTACGCAAAGCTGAGATGGTTGCCTCTTACATGCAGCAGCATGGGCCCTTTTTAAACAGCTGGGGCTACGGCAATTTGCCTCATGATTTACCAATGTTGGCCTTGGTGAGACACCGCATAATCATATGATTAATAGCCTTTTAAGGCTGTTTCTGTAAAATGCTTTCACTTTCCATATGATAGAATAGCGCATATTTTTATAGGATTATTTTTTATGTCTGAGCTTAGAATTTATGGCAATCGTCACGATGAGGATAATCTTTTAGTGGCTTTTGCAAATATAATTATTGAGGCCGCACAGAGGGGCGATAAAAAATGTTATATCGAGCAGCCACCCTCTGTTCAGAATGATTACCATACAAAGGATGAGCTTTATAGATCGCTCTCAGCTGAGGAAGCACAAGAGCTCGCAGAAAGAATGAACCAAGCCTATGCCCTGGTAGACAATGGCAGTCAAAGACAAGAAATAGGCAATGACTTTGTACGGCTGCTTGCAGCGCGGACAGGTATTGAGCTTATATCTGCCGATGTAGGCTCACGACCCGGCATACGCCTCGAGATCCTCAAACTTGCGAAAACTGAATCTACTAACGGTCTAAATCGTGCTCTATGCGACTTACGACTTGCCAAGATTATGGAAATTGAAGGCTGCACCCGCCACGAGGCGATCGATGTAATCAAGCGCATGAGTGTTGAAGTTTCCAATGGTACTTTTTTAACTAACTTTGACGCAGAAATGAATTTGAGAAGCGCGGATGATCCTAAAGTTGCAGAATTTATTGAGCGTGACAGGCAAGGGGCATCAGCCTTTGTTATATGGGGCAGAGGTCATCTCAATCTTGATGAGCCCACGTCATTAGCTAGCACCCTTCTTGCAACCAGCAGTGCCAAGGTTTCTGTTTTTGATATACAAAACGGCGATATAATTCCTGTTAGCCCTGCACGCAATTTATCTAACGTTGAAAAGCGGGCACCCGTTACAGCCAGTCTCTAAATTCAGACAATAAAAAACGCCGCAGCTTTTTCAGCCGCAGCGTTTAATATTGAATTATGATTAGCTGGCTTTTTTGATGTTTACGGCAGCTTCGCGACCGTTCTTGCCCATGCTCATTTCAAATTCGATCAGTTCACCCTGGTTCAAACCAGGAAGACCGGCCTTCTGCACTTCAGAGATGTGGACAAAAACGTCTTTTGACGAACCGTCCGGAGCAACGAAGCCGTAGCCTTTCGTTGCATTAAACCACTTCACTGTTCCACGCATGTTTCTTACGTCCTTTGTACTACTCGGTCCTTTAAATCGGACGGACCGCTCATCCGCCAGCTGCCGAAACAACTTGCCAAAACTCATGGCTGAATTTGAAGAAAAGCGCAAGAGGCAGCTAAAAGCCGCCTATCCCTAGGG
>JBASWO010000099.1:0-12017 GCA_049276515.1 Alphaproteobacteria bacterium | reverse complement strand
AGATAGCTGATATATTCGAGGCCATTGGCAAAGCTACCAATGGAAAGAAGATCAGCCATAACGCGTGCTACACGTGTTGAGCCCGTCGCTTGAGCGATAAAGAGAGTGGCTTCAGCATCAACCCGCGCGCGGTGCAGATAAAGACCATAAAGTTCTGCAAGGGGTGATGGTAAATCCGTGCGGCGGGTTAGGAAGTCACGACTGACATGATTTTCAGTGCCACGATGATTGCGGCGGAAATGATCGATCTCTGCAGCGGTCAGCGGCAGGCTTGAGCCCGCGCTAATAAAATCATTGATGTTATGACCGCAGATATTGGAGATGGTCTGCCAATCATCAAACAGGGGTGAGCCACTGGTTTGCTCAACAGATGTTTTGGTTTGACGATCAAGCGGGCGGCTGAGGCTTTCAAGTCCGAGGCCGGGCTGAGCTAGGCGCGCGAGCCATTCCAAAATTTTTTGGTTCTGGCCCCAGGCGAGCGCCGAGGGATCATCATTGTTAGCGGGGTGTGGTAGTAGGTTCATGGCTTCCTCCGGATTCAGGCGCGCAGAAGCTCGTTGATCAGTGGCTCTGCTTGCATCCTTGGTCGTCTTAATGAACATCGGTCGAGTGACCTCTTAACGTTTGTCATGAAAGTTTAAGGATTTGATTCGTTTTCATCCATTCACTTGCATGCGCAAATCAGTGACTTGCACACAATCCCTATCACAGCGAATTACTTTCAGTTAAGAGAAATTTACCAAAATGAATCCAAAATTAAGTTTTCGATTCGCTTTTGATCGAAACGTGTTTTGTGAGTCACACATCGTTTCGTCATCACAATAGTTTTTTATAGAGCAAATTTTTTCTCTTAAGTGACTCATGTGACTCGGAAAATTGAGTCAAATGAATCACTTATCGGTGCTTTTAAGAATCGCGACATAAAAAAACGGCGGAGATTTCTCTCCGCCGTTTGGTTTCTTAAAGCACTTGAAAAATTACGCTTCAGCTGCCTTCTTAGCTCTTGGCTTCTTAGCTTTTGGTGCTTCTGCATCTGCATCAGCATCACTCGCGTCAGCCTTTTTAGCTTTTTTAGCAGGCTTCTTCGTTGCCTTTTCTTCGCCTTCAGCGGCTTCTGGTTTTTCTTCAGGAGCTCCAAATGCAGCCACGACTTCAGCTTTTTCAGCAGCAGCCTTGGTGATGGCAGCGCCTTTTTCAGCTTGGACAACAGCTTCTTCAGGTGAACGCGCAACATTCACAGTGACTTTAATTGTCACTTCAGGATGCAGCTTAACCTTCACAGGGAAGAGACCAATGGTCTTGATGGGCACATCGATCTGCACTTGCAGGCGCTCGATCTTCTTGCCGGTATCATTGGAAGCTTCTGCTACGTCACGTGCGCTAACTGAGCCGTACAATTGGCCTGTTTCAGACGCTTGACGGATGATGACCAGTTTCAGGCCGTCCATCTTGGCAGCAAGAGCTTGAGCGTTTTCACGTTCTTTAGCATTCGTCGCTTCCAATTGGCTGCGTTGCTTTTCAAAATGCTCTAAATTCGCCTTGGTGGCGCGTAGAGCTTTGTTATGCGGCAACAAGAAGTTGCGTGCAAAACCGGGGCGTACTTTCACAACTTGGCCCATTTGACCAAGACGTTCGATACGTTCCAGGAGGATGACTTCAATCATTGTTTTTCTCCCTTACCTTAGTTTCCGCCTGCACGCTTGTCAGCGTACGGCAGAAGGGCCAAGAACCGAGCACGCTTGATAGCTTGCGTCAGTTCACGTTGTTTCTTGGCGCAAACCGCTGTGATGCGGCTTGGCATAATTTTACCGCGCTCGGATACAAAGCGTTGCAAGAGACGAACATCCTTGTAGTCGATCTTGGGTGCATTCTTGCCTGTGAAGGGGCAGCTCTTACGACGGCCGCGGAATCCACCGCCACCACCAAATCCACCACCACCCATGCCACCGCTACGTTCACCGCCACGGCGTGGGCCACGTTCGCTGCGTTCACCGCCGCGTTCGGATTGATCAAAACTCATGCTACGGCTCCTTCAATTGCAGTTTCACCTTCATCGCGGCGTGGGCCACGGCGAGGACGATCACTTGAGGAACGGTCAGGGCGATCGCCAAATGCGCTACGCTCTGTACGTTCTTCTTTGCGCATAACAGCGCTTGGACCTTCTTCTAATTCTTCGACGCGAACAGTCATGAAGCGTAAGACGTCTTCATGGAGGCGCAAGTTACGCTCCAACTCGGCAACCGCTGCTGGCGGTGCGTCGAGATTGAACATGACGTAATGGCCTTTTTTATTCTTATTGATACGGTAGGCGAGGCTGCGTAGGCCCCATTGTTCGGTTTTCGTAACCTTGCCACCTTGGCTGCTAACAATGTCAGCAAATTGGGTGGTCAGGGTTTCAACCTGAGCGGCAGGAACATCCTGGCGCGCAATAAAGACAGACTCATAGAGTGGCATAATCCACACTCCCTTGGTTCTAAGCGACCCGGAGTTGGGTGAAGATCATCCTCACGCATCAACCGACCGGCTCAAGCCCACCTTCAAAGAGGTGAGCGGGTATAGCTTTTTAAAGCGGGGGCACTATAGCCTGAAAAACGAGGGCAGCAAGGGAGAAAAGACCTTCATAACTAACTGAAATACCTAATCTTATTGCTTCTGAGAGAGTAGGTTGAACCATCTTTCACAAAGAAGGAGCTCTTTTAAGGTGGTTTCGTGCCGTTTTTCAGTGGCTGGGTCAGATCCCCATTTTTGCATTTGAAAGGTGGCATCAAGCTCGGATGCTTCAAAAACCTGCTGTGCCGTCAGGTGTTTTTCTAAAAGAGCTAATCCTAAAATCAGTGAGCCACTGACATCCACAGCTTGGCGAAGACCTGTCAGATAAAACGCATCATACCGCTGAATGGCTTCCCGCATAGCGGTGAAAGTCTCATCCGTTTGTTGAATGGGCATAATACCGGTGCCGGTCTGAAAAATCGTGTCATCAAAATACTGCTCAGCCCAATCTAAGATGGGTTGCCAGGTTTTAATCTGAAGATCTCTTAACGCATCAGGCTCTTCAGCATGGTGACAGAGTAATTCACTGCCGACATAAGCGACGAGCAAATCAATTATTTTGTCGCGGTCTTTCCCGGCAAGATCTATGGCAGTCGATGCAAGTTGGGTGAGGGGCATCGTAGACGGATTAATTTTATCGCCTTGGTTTTCCCATTCAGACCTGATGGCTTCAAACAACGCAGAGGTTGGTACATTAAAGTCTGCGCCTGCCGGCGTTTTCATAACAAATTTTTTCTTCATTGCGAGCCAAGTAAGCCCTTCATGAGCTGGTTACCAATATCTTTGGCCTTATTAATTTGACCACCAACACCTGGCACCAACACACCTTCTTTAGGTGTCGCTGCAGCTTGTGCTTGTGGAGCGGGATGATCAAGTGTGTAAAGACAAGCATTTTGCCCGGGTTGTTTAACAATTTCGGGGATACTACTCGCATTGCCTTGCAGGCCTGATGTCAAAAGACCAACAACGCTTTTCACAACGGCTGTGGAGTCGAGACCATAGCTTGGATTAGCCAAAGTGCCGCTAATATGAAGGGCTGGTTCAATATTGCCGAGATTAACAAGTTTTTGTTTAGCGCGTAGCGTGAGATCAATGGTCTCAGAGGCAAGATTAAATCCGCCTGTACCTGCGATGGTTGTGGCAGCGGTATCAACGAGAATGCCTTTGTCACGAACCAGACCATTGTTAGCTTCAAAGCGCGCGGCAAGACAGTTCAGGGTATTGGTCCCATTGGGTGCAAAAAGTGTTGCTAGACCCGAGGCAATATTTTTAGCGGCACCAGCTGAAATACTGCCGCCATTGGCAATAATATTCATTTTGCCATTCATGTTGCTGGCAAAAGCACGCATGCTATTACCTGAGCTCGTTACATCCATTTCAACATTGCCCTGTCCAGAAAGAAAAGCATCGGCCCCACCGAGCTCAAGTACTTTTGCAATATCAAGGCTAGGCGCTAGAAAAGTAAAAGCTAGCTGGGCTGGAGATGCGGCGGCATTTAATTTGAGGGTGCCGGCAACAGCATCTTGGCCGAGGACTGCCTTAAATGGCATTTCAAGACGGCCATGACTGATGTTCAAATGACTTTTGACTTCTTTCAATGTTGCTGCGCCCGCATCAAGCTCAACAATTTGAATGTCCACATCAACATCGGCCGTTTTTAGCCCATCAAGAGGTAATGGTTTCTCGCTAAAAACGTAACGTGACTTGGACTCGGTATTTGCATCGGGCGTTTCTTTACCATTACCCATGCTTTTGTCTTCAGCCATCTTGAAATTTGAAGGAATAAGTTTTTCGCTGAGCAGATTGCCCTTGATAACAGTACGGTTACCCCAGGCGACAACAGCTTTGCCGTGAAGAGTGGAAGAGCCTGCAGTAATTTCATAAGCAGCAATTTCAGCTTTTTTCTCATCTGCGTTGGCTTTGCCTTGAGCTTTGATGCTGTAATTAGCGTAGGTCACATTAGCAACGAAAGGCCATGTGCCACTTGCTGATAAATCTTTAGCTTCGGTAGTGATTTTAAGAGTAAGTGGTGTGTCATTATATTCGCCTTCAAAATAAATGCCGAGACCACCATTTTCCATGCCGTAGCGCAGCTCTTTGGTTTTAAAGACGGTCATTTTGCCATTTTCATCACGCAAGGCGACTTGACTGTCGGTGATGAGAATATGATCTGCATGAATAGAAATGGATTTGCCAGTTGAAGTGTCCGTTGTCTTAGCCGCTACTTTACCGTCTGCTTGTTGTTTGGGCGCTAAGTCCCAATTATTTTTATTGCCCGATGCTTTTTCTAAAAGAATATCCGCATTCTTGATTTTCAATTGCGTTATGTTGATTTGATGATTGAGGAGCGGGAGTAGGGCGATACCTAATTCAAAGGTGCCAATGCCTGCCATCTCACCGCGGCTGGCCCAAGAGGGATTGCCAATCGCGGCATCGCGAATGCTGAGTGTAGCGCCACCGGATGCAAAGCCCAATTGAATAGGACCACCCAAACTAATGGTGCGACCCGTTTGTTTACTTAAAAGTTCAACCAATTGAGGGCGATATTTGTCGGCATCAAAGGTTAGAACGGCGATGCCAATGCCAATCACAAGCAAAAGGACAAGGGAAACCAAAATCGTGATGAGCTGTTTAATGCGTCTCATGGCCGTAACTCCTTATGCTTTGCTAAAATCAACATCTTCGTTTGGATCAAAGCCAAACCATGTCCAGGTTTTTCGCATGTTGGGACCTAAAGGGGCAATTATGTCAATGGTTCCACGCCGTGGATGCGGAATAATCAGCCTACGCGCATGTAAATGAAGGCCTTTCCCTAGTTCTTCGGCTGGAACGCCTAGGGATTTCTCACCCCCATAAAGGCGGTCGCCAAAGAGAGGTGTACCTATATAGGACATATGAACGCGTAACTGATGGGTGCGACCCGTGATGGGCCACATAGCCACAAAGGCAGCTAGCTTTTTAGCACTTTCCACAGTTTGGTAAACGGTGACGGCTGACTTGGCATCTTCATGATCCTTTTCATCGACGGTCATGATTTCACCATTCTTGATAAGAGGTGCGTCAATGCGGCCCTGCTCGGGCTTTGGAATGCCAACGGTGAGTGCCCAATAAATTTTCTGTGTCGCGCGTTCACGAAAAGCTTCTGATAATCGAGCTGCAGCAGACGGTGTTCGTGCAACTAAGAGAACGCCGCTGGTATCGCGATCAAGTCGATGCACCAAACGAGGCTTGCCATGTTTTTTATGGGGCAGGGCTGCCAACATATCATCCAGGTTTGTTTTTAAACCCGACCCACCTTGGGAGGCGAGACCTGAAGGTTTGTTAAAAGCGATAACATCATCATCTTCATAAAGGATGAGTTTTTTTAAATCATTCTCTTCACGTTGAGATTTCTTCTTAACTGCAGTTTTGGGTGGCGCCATGATCTGGGGTGGCACGCGAATAGTTTGGCCGGCTTCAAGCCGTTGGGATGCTTCGCAGCGCTTACCCTCGACCCGCACTTGGCCCGTACGCAGCAGTTTCTGTAATTGGCCATGCGTGACATGTGCGAAATAACGGCGAAACCAGCGATCTAGCCGTAATCCACCATCCTCATCGCTCACAATTTGGGTTTTCAATTTATCGGACATATATGCCTTAATAGTTGTCAGTACCGCTTAGCACCATTATAGTCTCGCGCCAATGGCCCACGGTTTTTCTCAGAAACATCTTCTTGATATTGAGCGGCTTTCAGTCGCCGATATTAACCTCATTCTTGATTTATCCGAAAAATATGTTGAGCAAAATCGCTCCGCTCAAAAGAAAATGGATAAGCTGAGTGGTAAGACCGTTGTTACCCTGTTCTTCGAGCCCTCGACCCGTACCCGCACATCTTTTGAGTTAGCGGCTAAACGTCTGGGTGCTGATGTGATCAGTATACCCATTGAGCATAGCTCAACCAAAAAAGGTGAGACTTTACTGGACACCGTTCTCAATCTGGATGCGATGCAGATTGATGCTTTGATCATCCGTCATGCCGAAGATGGTATACCACAATTTGTTGCGCCTCAGGTGAGGGCGCATGTTATTAATGCAGGCGACGGTAAGCACGAACATCCAACGCAGGCGCTTTTGGATGCGCTTGTTAT
This sequence comes from Alphaproteobacteria bacterium, assembly GCA_049276515.1. Lineage (GTDB taxonomy): Bacteria > Pseudomonadota > Alphaproteobacteria > UBA9219 > UBA9219 > JAATFY01. The sequence continues at coordinate 5,340 of JBASWO010000099.1, read as the reverse complement.
TCGTAAGCACAAAAAGAAATTACAAGGTCTGACGGTAGCGATTTGTGGCGATATCGCACACAGCCGCGTTGCACGCTCGAATGCACAGTTGCTGACAAAGATGGGTGCTCAGGTCAGGCTCATAGCCCCCTCTTATTTTACGGCACCTGATTATAAGAACCTTGGTGTTGAGAGTTTTGAGGATATGCAGCAAGGTTTAAAGGATGCCGATGTCGTCATGATGTTGCGCATTCAGCACGAACGTATGGCGCAGGGCGAGTTTGCTGTGTCTCTCAAAGATTATCATCAGCGTTACGGTCTTGATGCCAAAAAACTGAGTAGCGCAAAACCTGATGTCATTGTCATGCATCCTGGCCCTGTTAATCGCGATGTCGAAATTACCAGTTCTTTAGCCGATGATCCGAAGTTTAGTGTAATCCGTGAGCAGGTCGAAATGGGTGTTGCCGTGCGCATGGCAGTCTTGGATTTATTGCTCAGTTAACAATCTCTGGTCACAGAGTTTAGGTGCTCATGCTCGCGTATCTGGTAACTCTCATCATCTCATATCTACTCGGTAGTATTCCGTTTGGTTTTCTGCTCACCAAATATGCAGGCATGGGTGATATCCGCTCAATTGGATCCGGCAATATAGGCGCCACGAATGTTTTGCGTACTGGGAATAAAAAACTCGCAGCTCTCACACTTTTTCTAGATGGCTTCAAAGGCTTTGCTGCCGTCCTTCTTATTCAATATTTCTTCCCACACCTTGGTGCCCTTGCAGGTCTTGGTGCCATTCTCGGTCATATTTTTCCGGTATGGCTGAAATTTAAGGGCGGAAAAGGTGTGATAACATCTGTTGGTGTCATCACGGCTCTTTCATGGCCAATCGGTGTTTTGACGATGCTGATTTGGACGCTGATGGCAAAGTTCTCAAAATACTCATCGCTTTCTGCACTCGTCGCTATAGGTGTTTTGCCTTTTCTGGTTTTCTTACGTGGCCGCGGCGATATGGAATTATTGTCTCTGGCCATCGTGGCGTTGGTTTTTTGGAAACATAGCGCAAATATCCGCCGGCTTATTGCAGGCACTGAGCCTAAAATTGGCCAAGATAAGAAGGCGACTCCAGCCTCTGATGAAGACATCTGAGCTCATTTTGGTGTCTGAATGGCCTCAATTGGGGAAATGCGCCAGATGAATGAAGAGGCAAAAATCCCTGAGAATTGAAGTGCTTCGCGCGTTTTAGTTGACGAACTCATCCGTCAATGTCAATTGTCAGCGCCCTTGGTGCAGACGAACGGGCTGAAGCGAGTGCTTACAGTACATCCAAAGTGCCAAGCTAAGACGTCGTGTTTTTAACAGGTTGAGAGCGTTGTGACGCAAAAACTGGTCATTGTTGAATCGCCTGCGAAGGCGAAAACCATCAATAAGTATCTTGGCAGTGACTATATGGTTCTGGCCTCCTACGGCCACATCCGCGATTTGCCGCCTAAAGATGGTTCCGTGCGTCCCGATGAAGATTTCGCCATGGAATGGGAATTGGGCGATCGGGCTGATAAACCTGTCAGTGAAATTACCAAAGCCGTTAAAAATGCCGATGCTGTCTATCTCGCAAGCGATCCGGATCGCGAAGGGGAGGCTATTGCGTGGCATATATTAGAAGTGTTGCGCGAGAAGGGGTTGGCCAAATCGGTTCCTATAAAACGCATCACCTTTAATGAAATAACCAAAAAGACGGTGATGGATGCCATCGCCCATCCTCGCGAGATCGATAAAGATCTGGTTGATGCCTATATGGCGCGTCGCGCCCTTGATTATCTAGTTGGATTTTCTTTATCGCCTGTTCTCTGGCGCAAATTGCCAGGAGCAAAATCAGCGGGCCGTGTGCAGTCAGTTGCTCTACGCCTCATCTGTGAGCGTGAATCTGAAATTGAAGTTTTTAAACCCCAAGAATTCTGGAGCGTTGAGGCCGTCTTTACGACAGCAAGTGGTGCCAGCATTCCAGCGCGCCTGACCCAGTTAGATGGTAAGAAATTAGATAAGTTCGCTATTCAAAATGAAGCCGAAGCTGAGGCGACGCTTGCTGTCCTCAACCGCCTTTCTTGGACTGTGGCTTCGGTTGAAAAGAAACAATCACGTCGCAATCCTTATCCACCTTTTACAACATCTACTTTGCAGCAGGAATCGTCACGTAAATTAGGTATGACGGCAACGCGTACAATGCGGACCGCGCAAGGTCTCTATGAAGGTGTTGATATGGGGGGTGAGACTGTGGGTCTTATTACCTATATGCGTACCGATGGCGTTTCTTTGTCTGCTGAAGCTATTGCCTCAGCGCGCGATGTGATCACAAAAGATTTTGGCAAAGATTATGTGCCAGCTGAGCCGCGTGTTTACAAAAACGCTGCGAAGAATGCACAAGAAGCTCACGAAGCCATTCGTCCCACAGATATGAGCCGTAACCCTGAAGTTGTAGCTCAATATCTCGATGGGGATGCTTTGCGTCTTTACACACTCATTTGGCAGCGGACGATGGCATCGCAAATGGCGAGTGCTGTTTTGGACCAAGTCGCAGTGGATATAGCTGGAGATGATAAGAGAGCTGTCTTCCGTGCTACGGGCTCAGTCGTTGTGTTTGATGGCTGGCTTAAGGTTTATCAGGAAACTGAAGACGAAGATAAAAAGCCAGAAGATGATAAAGGCGATGGCTACGGTAATGTGCGCCTTCCAGCCGTTAATCAGAATGATAAGCTGAACAAAAAAGACATTAAGCCTGAGCAACATTTTACTCAACCGCCACCACGCTATACAGAAGCTAGCCTTGTTAAAAAGCTGGAAGAGCTTGGCATTGGTCGTCCCTCGACATACGCCAGCATCATGCAAGTGTTGCAAGACCGTAATTATGTGACGTTGGATAAAAAACGGTTCACGCCTGAAGATCGCGGTCGCATCGTGACGGCTTTCCTTGAAAATTATTTCAAAAATTATGTTGAGTATGATTTCACGGCTGATCTTGAAGGCAAGCTTGATGATATTTCAGGCGGCAAAGTTGATTGGAAAAAAGTTTTACGTGAATTCTGGACGGGTTTCTCGGGCGCCATTGATGAGACAAAAGATCTCAAGATCTCGAATGTCATCGATGCTCTCGATGAGATGTTGGGTCCGCATTTCTTTCCGCCGCAAGCTGATGGAAGTGATCCGCGTCAATGCACTGTTTGTAAAACAGGACGTTTAGGTTTGAAGCTGGGACGTTATGGTGCTTTCCTTGGCTGCTCCAATTATCCCGAATGTCGTAATACGCGTCCTTTAGCTGTCACGGGTGGTGCAAACGATACGAGTGCGCAAATGGCAGGGCCGCGTGAGCTAGGACTTGATCCAGCAACAGGTCTCCCTGTTTCTGCGCGTGTCGGTCCTTACGGTGCTTATGTTCAATTAGGCCCAGCACCTTCTACGACACCAATCGTTGTTGAGCCTGTTGAGCTTGATAAGAACGGTAAACCTAAAAAGAAAAAGAAGAAAAAAGATGATACGCCAAAACCAAAGCGTGTCTCTTTACCCAAAGGCCTTGATCCAAATCTGATTGATCTTGAAACAGCCTTGAAGCTGCTTGGTTTACCACGCGATGTAGGTGCGCATCCAGAAACAGGTGAGATGATCACGGCCGGTCTTGGCCGTTTCGGGCCGTACCTCAAAATGGGTACGCAATATAAAACACTGCCTCCTGAAGATGATGTTTTATTTGTTGGTCTCAATCGCGCTGTGGTTTTGATGGCCGAGCCTAATAAGAGCAATCGCCCACAACGCACGCCTGGTAAAGCGCTCGGCGAACATCCAGAAGACGGTAAACCGATTACCCTCAATAATGGTCGGTTCGGGCCTTATGTGAAGTGGGGTAAGGTCATGGCAACAGTCACGAAGTCTTATGATCCCGAAACTTTGACGCTCAAAGAAGCGGTTGAGATTATTGAGACGAAACTCGCTAAAGGCCCAAGTAAATTTGGTAAGAATGCAAAAGGCGCTAAAGGTAAGGTAGCCAAAGAAGAAAAGGCTGCGCCCGCTGCAAAACCTGTAAAAGCGCCTAAAGCTGCTAAGGCTAAAAAATAGCTGAGGGCGAGTTGCCATTATTTGGCAATAGGGACTGACAAATCTAATCCTAAACCCTTATCCTTAAGAATTAAGCGTTCCTTAGCCATAAACCCTTATTCTCATAGAGGATCTTGCTAGGAACGCCCATGCGATTCTGTCGTCTATACCTACTTCTCACTGCATTATTTTTCTTGCCACACCAAGCCTATGCTCTTGGATTTGCAGGAGACGGCGGAATTGATGTTTTGCCTGATACACACGATGCCCCACTTGGAATAGGTGAGGATGCTCCCACAGGTGCTATGCCAAGCGATGAATGCAATATTTCGGGTGGTGCTCATACTTGTCCCGTAGTCAATGGCGCAGCGATTAAGAACACGGCCGTTTATAAAGGTGTACGAAGCGATCCTGGTAATGCGGTAGGTGCTATCGACGTTCATGGTGCTTGTCGTTATGTCAATAATACATCAGCCGCTTCGCCAACTTCTGTATGGGTACCTTTTAACACAGCCACAGAATGGCAAAATTTCTATACTCATGCTCCGAGTACCAATAGTTTTTTAAGTTTGCCGCATTGCTCAAAACCTCAAGGTGGTTTAACAGCATTGCCGAGTGCTGGTTGTCCTTCACCAGGTGCACCAGTTCCTGCAACGGTATCGGTGCCTGACTATTATCCTTGTACTCCCAACGGATCAGGCGGATGCATGGCGCCTTTTGCTCCGACATGGGTACAAACGCCTACACAAAACTTTACATGTAATCCACCCGCACCCGGTGCGGCATGGGTTGAAACGGCTCGAGCAACATTTCCAGGCTTAGATTCTGATCTAGGCCCAAGTTGGGGACCGCCAATTTCAACTACATATACAGCTACGGCTGCTTCTTGTGGTAGTGCACATGGCACACCTGTGGCTACAGCACCCGTCTCTGGCTTCTGCAATGTGGGTTCTTTTTCAGGCTTATCGGGGACGGGGCCTTGGACCTGGTCATGTACAACAAGTGGTTCCCTGCCTTCACGAATTGCAAATTGTACAGCTGCCTATGATCCTACCTCTACTGATCCATGCGTCATCGATCCAGCGTCCTGTGCGCCTGTAGATCCATGTGTGATTGATCCAGCATCTTGTGCGCCCGTAGATCCATGCGTCATCGATCCAGCGTCTTGTGCGCCTGTAGATCCATGCGTCATCGATCCAGCGTCCTGTGCGCCTGTAGATCCATGCGTCATCGATCCAGCGTCCTGTGCGACCGTAGATCCATGTGTGATTGATCCAGCAT
>JBASWO010000098.1:0-8173 GCA_049276515.1 Alphaproteobacteria bacterium | reverse complement strand
GTCTTCATCAAAGGGCTAGACATATCGATAACGCATTGCGTCATCCCGTAATGATCACGCAAATCAATAAAAAGCAGGCCGCCGTGATCGCGTTTGCGATGGACCCAACCGGATAGGCGCACAGTCTGATCTTTGTTGGTAAGGCGCAATTCGCCACAAGTATGGGTACGGTAGGGATGCATCGTTTGATAGCCTAAAAGTCGTTAAATACGTCGTTTCAGGCACATTACCTAGGCCCTAAAGCCTATGCAAGTTATCTCCTTCTGGGGGTGACGATGGCTCAAGAATCCGCTATCACCACCCCATGACGATGTTAACAACAACCGAAGAACTAGCCGCTTTTTGCAAAGCCCACGCTACGACCGACTTTATTACTGTCGATACCGAATTCATGCGTGAGCGCACTTATTGGCCCAAACTATGCTTAATACAGCTTGGCGGTCCCCAAGAAGCGGTGGCTGTCGATCCCTTAGCGGATGGTATGAAGCTAGACCCCTTGTTTGAGCTTTTGGCCAATAGCCAAGTGATGAAGGTATTTCATGCGGCCCGACAAGATGTTGAAATTTTCTATAATTTAACCGGGCAGGTTCCGCAGCCAATGTTTGATACGCAAGTGGCGGGTATGGTGTGTGGTTTTGGCGAGGCTGCCAGCTATGAAACGCTCGCAGATAAATTAGCCAATGCTAAAATTGATAAATCGAGCCGTTTTACAGATTGGTCGCATCGACCACTCTCTGAAAAACAGGTCAATTATGCAATCGGCGATGTTACTCATCTTCGAACCATCTATGTCAAGCTGGTAGAGATGCTGCAGAAAAATGATCGCATTGGATGGGTAAAGGAAGAGATGGAAACGCTCACCAGCCCGTCAACCTATCAAATTCATCCACAAGAAGTATGGCGTCGCTTTAAATGGCGTGCTGATAAGCCGAGGCTGCGGGCTATGTTGCGCGAGCTTGCAGCTTGGCGTGAATTAGAGGCGCAACGTCTTAATGTGCCGCGTAATCGCGTAGTACGCGATGAAGCTCTTATGGAAATTGCCCACCATCCACCATCTAATGTTCATGAGCTTGCCCGCATTCGTGGTCTGAGCACAGGTTTTGCTGAAGGTCGGCAGGGCAAAGAAATTTTAGATGCTGTAGCGCGCGCAGCTGATTTACCCAGTGATCAATGCCCCACGGGCGACGCGCGGCGCATTTTGCCGCCTGGTCTAGGACCTGTGATGGATTTATTGAAAGTATTACTTAAACAAGTAAGTGAAGAAAACGGTGTAGCTGCTAAGCTTATTGCGACGACAGATGAGCTTGAAGATATTGCAGCAAACGATGATGCTAAAGTGCCGGCACTACACGGTTGGCGGCGTGACCTCTTCGGTCATCTGGCACTTGAGCTGAAGCATGGGGAGCTGGCATTGAGTATTCAGGGGAAGAAGGTAAAGCTTCTACCAACCGGGCGCTCTTAAGATCATCTATATGGAGTTTATGCAATAAAGCGTAAGCCATACCTTCGCGAATGCCGTGTTCACAAAAAACAGTCGTTGAAGGTTTCGTTTCTTGAAGAATTATTTCTAAAAGACGCGCGCCAATAGCGATTGTTTCTTCGCGGCGCGCAATTCTTTTATCCCATTTCTTTGACCATCGATTAAAATCATGAGGGGATATCTTATTATGCTTAAGGTCAGCTTCTTTTTTAGCAAAGATTTCCTTTAGCTCATCCGGACCATAAGTTTTAATTCGTTTCAATTCCTCTAGAAGCATATCGGTATTGATTGTAAGGCCCCCGGGAAACCGGGAGGTAATATCAATGTTGTGCGTTTCTATAAAAGCTAAACGGCCAATGGTACGGAAAAGACCGCTTGATATATAAAGAACTCTATCTTCATGAGCACATACAGCTGCTGCTTTACGAAACTCTCTATGAATAAGACTATCAATGTCTTCACCTTTTTTGAAATGCTCATGGAGTGTAATGGAACCAATGGGAAGTTCACTTGGAGATTCAACCCTATCGGTATTCATGCGAATTAGGCCTGTCTCAAGGCTTGCGCCGCCGACGGCTACAAAAATACCTTCTGCATTGGGAATACCATGATGAATTGCATATGCAGTCAAAACAGCTTCTTTTGTACCTGAAATAATATTAACAGCATGGCCTAAATGATTTTGGATAGCATTGAGGGCGTTGGCGTCATTTGCATAGCGTAAGGCTGCGGTTCCAACAGCGTATACTTCTGTAATGTCGCGGCTTTCAATTTCATCTCGAAATACAGAGGCGGCGTGACAAGCTCTATGGACCGCATCTAGACTTAAGGCTCGATTATTTTTATGAGTGCCTTCGGCTAATTTGACTGGTATTTCATCTTTATGAATAAGGGTTGGGGGTGTTGTACAAAAATCATAAATCAAAATCTTGAAATCGTTAGAGCCGAAATCAAGAAATGCAATTTTTCCGGTAGGTGCATTTGCAGTAGCAACAGAAGCACCGATAGTCGGGTGGCCGTTGGTTTCTAAATCGGTCAAAAGAATACCCGTGTTGCATTAAAATCGGCGTCAATCTGCCGTGCAAATTGTGAAATGGCTATACAAATCAGCCTTGTAAAATAAGTTAACCACAACAATATAGTTAATGTTGAACAAAGGGAGCTAAACCATGGAAAAAGCTATTTTTGCAGCAGGTTGTTTCTGGGGTGTTGAGAGCGTTTTCATGGCAACTCCAGGGGTTATAGAAACTGAAGTTGGCTATATAGGTGGTCATACGAATCGGCCCACCTATGATGATGTCTGCACCGGACGAACCGGTCATGCCGAAGCAGTACAGGTTACTTTTGATCCCAGCAAAGTTTCTTATGAAAAGCTGGTTGAAAAATTCTTTGCGCTCCATGATCCAACGCAGGTCAACCGACAGGGACCTGATATAGGAGATCAATATCGCTCAGCAATTTTTACACTTTCTCTAGAGCAAGAAACTATAGCCAAAGCAACAAAAGAAAAACTATCAAGCCGTTTTAAAAAGCCAATCGCAACCCTTATTCAGCCAGCTCAAACATTTTGGCGCGCAGAAGAATACCATCAAAAATGGGATCAGAAGCATGGACGCAGCTGTCATTTTTAACGACAGACGTTTGCTGGCGTGTGATCTTGAGTTGGATTAATAGATACCGAGTAGACGTAACAGTACTAAAATAACGAGGACTGTTATAACCAAGCCAATTAAATGGTTGGGACCTGCAGAGGGGCGCCAAGGACCGAAATAATAACCACCGCCACCACCTAATAAAGCAATGATAACGATAACCAAAAGTAGCGTTGTGATACTCATAAAAAACCCCATAGCCAAATGTTCAGTTTGACTATGGGGCTAGGCACGTAAAGAACCTATAGGAACTGGAGGAGTCGAAGTTAGTTATTAATCAAACGTGCCAAAATGTAACTTCCTAAGAAGGTTGAAACAGTCGCTAGCGTTGCGCTTAAAGCGTAATATTGACCTGGATCAAGATTAATCCATGAGCAATGGCCGGGATGCAATGCTTCAATGCTCATTAAAAGTGCTGAAGAAAAAGATATTGCGATCGCTAATTGATCGCGCTGAACGCCGCCTTTACACAAAATGTTTGCCATCCGACTCTCCTTTTGAATGATATACCAATGCTTAGTAGTGCATTCCGGATATACCAGGAAAAGGTTACAAATTGTCTCAAGCGGTATGGCTAATTTTTATTTACCATATTGGAGAGCTAATCATTTGATTATGGGATTAGCCGCGTCAGTCTAAAACTCACGCTCAACTGTAAAGTCGATTATATCTAAGAGTGCTTGTTTCACAGGATGCTCTGGGAACAGGCCCAAAGCGTCTCGTGCAATTGCCCCGTAATGACGTGCGCGCTCAACGGCATCACGCAGGGCATTGTGGCGGCGCATTAAATCTTGTGCATGCTCGAGATCGCCTTCACGTTGATCGTTTTCATCGAGGGTCCGGTGCCAAAAAGCACGTTCTGCTTCAGAGCCACGATGAATAGCTAAAATAACGGGTAGTGTTACTTTGCCTTCACGAAAATCATCGCCGACAGTTTTGCCAAGACGTAATTGCTCGGCTGAGTAATCTAAAACATCGTCAACAATCTGAAAGGCTATGCCGAGATTAAGGCCAAACGTGCGCAGCGCCTCTTCTTCAGATGCTGGACGGCCAGCTACAACAGCGCCGACACGGCAAGCGGCTGCAAAAAGTTCTGCCGTTTTAGCGCGCACGACTTCCAAATAGGCTTGCTCACTAGTCGTACTATCATTTGTTGTGGCTAATTGCAGAACTTCGCCTTCGGCAATAACGGCTGAAGCATTAGAGAGAATGCGAAGAACATCAATTGATCCATCTTCAACCATCATTTGAAACGAGCGGCTAAATAGGAAGTCGCCAACAAGGACGCTCGCTTCATTGCCAAAAAGAGAATTTGCTGATGGGCTGCCACGGCGTAAATCGCTGGCATCCACTACATCGTCATGCAAAAGGGTTGCTGTATGAATGAATTCTACACATGCGGCTAATTTACGATGGCGTTGACCGTGATAGCCACAAAGCTGGGCTGCGGCCAGCGTAAGAATGGGGCGCATGCGCTTGCCACCTGCAGCAATAAGGTGGCCAGCTAAATGTGGAATAAGCGCTACACGGCTTTCCATGCGCTGTAGAATAAGTTGGTTGACTGCAGCCATATCCTCAGCCACCAAGGAGGCAAGATTATCCAATGCAGCTTCACTGCTTGGCTTGCGGCGCGGGGTCTCAAGGGGAATAATGGTAGCCATATGATCAGTATAGCAGTCCCACCTATGGATACAACGATCGATAAGATTCTTAATCACCAGGTGGTTATAGAACAGCCTCGTGATGGATACCGCATGGCTGTTGATACGGTTTTGCTAGCTGCAGCTGTTCCAGCAAAAGCGAATGATAAAGTGCTTGATATGGGATGTGGTGTCGGAGGCGCCATGTTATGCCTGGCTTATCGTGTACCCGGTATTTCCGCTTTAGGTGTCGATATACAAGGTGAGCTTATCGATATTTGCCGCAAAAATATTCGAGCCAATCAAATGAAGGCCGATATGCAGGCTGAAGTTGAGGATGTAACAGAGCTTAAGTCTGCTGACTTTGATCATGTGTTGATGAATCCGCCCTATCATGATGAGGCAAGACATGGTGCATCAGATAATAAAATAAAGCGGATCGCTAATACTGAGAAAAAAGGTGATTTATCTTTGTGGATTGCGAATGCCTTTATATCACTCAAGCCAAATGGAATGGTTACACTTATTCATCGCGCTGATCGATTGAATGATATTTTAGTTCATATGAAGCCTTTCGGCAGTATCCAGATATTGCCGATCCTTTCAAAAGTTGGCGTTGCACCAAAGAGAATTATTGTTCGCGGTCGAAAAGATGGCAAAAACGAGGTTAAATCGGCAACGCCCTTTATACTTTATAAGCCTGCCGGCGGCTATTCTGATGCAGCAGAAGGTGTTTTGCGACACGCGCGCGCAATAGAATTCGACATAATTTAACCTTGTTTGAATTCGAGCCTATTCTTAATGAAACCACTTCTTATACTGCTTTGCTTTTTTGTTTTTGTGCCCATGAGCGGGCAAGCACAGTCTTTGCCCAAAGTTCCTCCGATCATTGTTAATTACGATGTCTATGTAGGCGGATTACATTTGGTGACATCAGAAGTTTTAATCCATATTCAATCCAAGACGTATCGTTCTGTCGTTAAAGCTAAAACATATGGTTTCTGGCATCGTGTTCTGCCGTGGGATACAACGTTAATTGCAAAAGGCAAAGTCGTTGGTCATAACTTTGTGCCTACAGAATATTCTAGCAATGACGTTTGGGAACATAAGCCAAAAATAACGAAATTGCGTTTTCACAAAGGAAATGTCACAGCAGAGTTTGATCCCCCGAATACAGATCAAAATCGTGAGATTGTAACGCCTGAACAGCGCCGTGGAGCAAGAGATCCTGTTTCAGCTCTTTTGCAAATGCTTGGGCATCTAGCGGTTTATGGTAATTGCAATGTTGCGGTTAATGTTTTTGATGGCAAACGTCTTTTTGGTGTTACGGATAGTGATGATGGTACCGAAGAAATTGATGCTGATGAATATGGTGTCTTTAAAGGCGAAGCCCGTACCTGTAATGCAGACTTCACAATGATTGCGGGTGAATGGAAAGAACGTAAGCCCAGTCGTTTTTGGCAGAAGAGTGATGCAGGGGCTGGACGTGATCCTTTTCGTATTTGGACCGCTAAAATCGCACCAGAATTGCCGGAGATGGCTGTAAAACTTGAGAGCGATAGCGTCTTCGGTCCCATCATTATTAACTTATCGGGATGGCGACACGCTACTTTAGCTGAGTTGAAACCCTAAGCTATCAAGGGCTTGGGGCAATTCATTAAAGCCGCTAATCAAAAGATTGGCGCCGAGTTGATCTAACGCAATGCCATACCCATGCGTAATTCCTATACAAGGTATGCCAGCACCTTTGGCCGCTAGAACATCATTGCGGCTGTCGCCAATCATTACACACTGCATCGCAGGGACCCGAAGTTCTGCGATAACGCCACGAACATGATCGGGGTGAGGTTTATGGGTTGGATACGTATCGCCGCCAGCAATAAAAGTGAAATAAGGGGTTAGGTTGAGATCAGCTATCAAACGGTGTGTTGCTGCTTCCTGTTTATTGGTGCAGATGCCAAGCTTCACGCCTTTAGCATGATATTTCTCGAGCATTTCAACTGTACCGGGATACAATTGTGATGGATCTGGCTTCAAGGTTCGGTAATGCTGGATGAATTCCTGAAAAAGCTTGTATGAATTAGCTTCTGTAATGCGCTCGCCTGTAGCTGCAAAGGCACGCCCTAACATTGGAAGCATACCATCACCGGTCATATCTTTAACCTCATCTAGGGTTAACTCGCCGTGATTATGGTCCTTGAGAGTTAGATTAAGCGCTTGGCATAAATCAGGGGCGCTGTCTAAAAGCGTTCCATCCAGATCAAAAATAAGGCCTTGGAGTAGGGGCATGAAAATATCTGCTTAAAGTTGTAGAGCCTTAGTATAGTTAATTATAGACTTAGCAACAACTTGTTCCGTTTGTATTTCGCGATATAATCAGTTGTGCTTTCTGGAATCTATATATGTCAAAAATATTGTCTACGAGTTTAGCATTAGCTGCTGCTTTAATAACCGAGCCAGCCTTTGCTCAAGATCAGCAACGCGTACCTTCCATTACCGCACATCTTTCGCAATCCTATAATGGTCGACGTATTGCCGCTTGCATGATGATGACAGGTGGTGATGGCAGTCAGGTTATGGTTGTGATGCTGCAAAAGCCAGACCGTGCGCAAGGTAAGATTGATTTGACAACTCTTCAGGGTGCGTCCCGCGCTTACACTATGCGAAATAAAGAGACAGCATTCTACGCATCGCATGGAGATCGTGCGGCGGCTGGTTGGAAAAATATGGTTTTGCATAAAGCGGGGGATGATTATAGAGGTCTAAAAACTAAATCTCCTTTTACGAAAAGAGATCGAGATGAGTTTTTTAGACTAGAGAAGGACGCGATGGGGGCATGCGGTATTGGCAAGGGATCGTTGCGTATTGTAAATACTATTCCATCAATGCCGGACACGGGCATTGAAGAAATTGCGGATCATATTATTAAAGCGGCAAAAGATGCCTTAGATCAAGCCGACCCAGAAGTTGAGGCTCCCGTGCGTACGGCACCGAAACCCTCAGACGGCATTCGATATAGGACGTCCTTAGATCCAGCACGCCTTCTGTTCTGATAAGTGGCATTTATTGCTCAATTATGGCAGAACAGCATGATGTCTGAGAAATCTACAACTTCCTCCTCATTAGCATGCGTTGTTTTGGCAGCGGGCCAAGGTACTCGTATGCGATCAGATATGCCTAAGGTTATGCATCGTGTTGCTAACCAGCCAATGCTAAGACACGTTTTGAATGCTTGCGAAGCCTTAGTGCCCCAAAAAATTATTGTTGTTATTGCGCCAGGTATGGATGAGGTAGAAAAAATTGCTCAACCTCACGCGTGTGCCATACAGCCTAGGGCTTTAGGCACTGGTGATGCTGTTAAGGCAGCTAAGAGTGCCTTAAAAGATTTCAAAGGTGATATC
>JBASWO010000097.1:0-11125 GCA_049276515.1 Alphaproteobacteria bacterium | reverse complement strand
CCCATACTCTTGATCGCAACAAGCTTGCATGCAGAAGGTGTTTTGGTGCCAAGCGCTGGCTCACAACCGACGCCCAATAATGCCCCGCAACAAACACCTGTACCTGCCAAACCCGTTTTGATTGATACGCCAAAGCCAAAGGTAGCAGAACAAAAGCCAGCTTTGTCAGATCTACAGAAAACAATTGTTGGCGGACAGAGTAAGTCTGATGCAAGAGCTATTTATATTTCGCCAGCCCAGCAAGCGCAGATGATTGAAGTAGAAAAACAAAATCTGGCAACGGCACAACAAAGCATTGCTCAATTGCAGCAGTTTCAGCCCAATCCCGCACAATTGCAGCAACTGACAGCAGAAGACCGGAATGCTCTCACTTATTCTCAAGCTTCGATCCAAAGTACAAACCAGCAGGCTCTTGCCATGGTTCAACAATCACAAAAGCGCCTGGCTATTCTTCAATCAGGACCCTTAAAATTCTCAGATCTTAGTAAACTCTATTAAGTTTAGTTGATTGATTCGGCTCGACTATTAGGTATGAAAGTAATGGTATAATTGAGAAAAAGCTGGTTTTTTGATATAGTTAAAGTGCATTTTTGAATAAGAATTTTGTAACGGAGAATAGTCAATGGCCACTTGGTCTACTCAGCTTGCCGCACTTACTGCCGCTGCTGCTGCCGTTACAGGCCAAGCTCAAGCGCAAACACCTGATCCTGTAGCAGCACCAGCTGCCGAGGCTCCGCGCAACAACGACCCTGCGGTTATGACACGGCCTGGTCAGCCTGCGTTGCCAGGCCAGCCCGTTCTTGTTTATGGCAGAGACGGAAGTGCGCTCACGACATTCCATTCATCAGGCGCAGATTATTTTCGTTTTAGAGCGCCTTCAATGCGCGATATTCGTTCTGTTGATTTCATTTGTCCGCAAACACCTGGCTATGCCCGTTCTGTTGAAGTGGGTCTAGTCACGCGCTATCGCGACGTCGTAAATGGTACAGTTTATCCAAGTGGTTTTGTTGCAGCGCGCATTCAAAGAGAGCCGGGCCTTTTAGAATCGCGTCGCTATAAAATATTGAATGCATCTTTTTCAGGCACTGTAGCTCCTGATGGTCGGGTAGAGCTACAAAGTGCTCCAATCTATGCAACACCAGAAGAACTCGAATCTTTGAAAGATGCTTTGCGTCTTATGGCACGTGAAGGATTTTCAAATACCTGCAATATCGATCCAACGCAAAGAACCAAGCTAGAAAAACATACAATTTTTTATCCCTATGGTACCAGCGTAACGCAAACGATCGCACCGAAAACAGGCGCTCTGGCGAATATGGTTGTAAGGCCTAGCCGTAATAATACGGCGACAGTTCATACAGAAATTACTCTTTATGATCCTAATCCAGACTATCAGGATCGGTTGCGTGCTCATGTGTACACAGCGGGCCTTTCCAATCACGTCAATCGTGTTACACGCAATGGTTATCCAGTTCTGGATGCGGAATTGCGAAATTATGATTTTCTGCCTGGCTTAGCTCAAATCGCAATTGCAGCTCATTACTCAGGTGACGGACCCAACCGTCCTGGAGATTTTATTCGAATTCCTTACGAGGATCGTCGTGAGCAGCGCAGGGCAAAACCCGACGCGGCACGCGTTGCGGATGTGGCGCCACCACCACAAGTAGAAGCTGCTGGCGCTATTACCGCTACGCCTTTGGTGCCACCACAAGCACCACGCCGTGATCCAAACACAATACCGGCTATCAAACCGCCGCCGCTTGTCATTCAGGGCCCTCGCTAAGTTTGACCTTTTAAAAAGAAGGTTTTACCCTCCGTTTATGCCGGAATTAACCTCTCGATAAGGTTTCCGGAAATATGATAAACTACTCTATAAAGGGTCGTATGTGTTTACATGCAGCGGCTGATTGGGATGGAGGAGAGAGTAAGAATGTTCAAGAAAATTGCAAACCGCCATAATCTCTGTCTCATTCTTGCGGCTTTCTTTTTCCTATGCATTACAACCGTTCCACAAACATCCTTTGCTGCTAACCCAACAGATGAATGCGCCGATGGCGCGATGAATGACCGGTTCCGCCAAAGCTTTGCGAGTGTAGGTCAAGCTAAGCTTCAAGCACAAAATGCTGCGATGGCTCTTTTTGGTGCGATCGATCTTAAGGTGCAAACCTGCTTTGATAAAATCAAAGGCATGTTTACGATTCTCGGATCTCTTTCAGATCCTTTAGCGCTTATTTGGTCATTGATAGCTGGTCAAATTTTAGCGCTTGTCAATGAACTTTGCTCATCCGTTCTTAATACGCTTTCTCAACTTAAATCTTTTGTGATGAGCCAGTTCAATCGTCTTTGCTTGCCGTTGCCCGATTTTGGGCTCGGGAGTTTTGATCTCGATCTTGATCTGAAGAATGCCACTTGTGATGGCGTATCACTCTTCAATCCTGGCAGTAGTACAGGGCCTCTTGGCACGCCACCCATTTTTGACTTCCGCACTATGTTCCCGGTGAAATAAAACATGAATGAAGCGGACAACACAAGAAACAGTATGAACAAACGGTGCAAACGATTTTTCATATTGCTGTTTATTCCGCTTTTTCTCATGAGTGTAGATCCAAAACCTGCTCAAGCCTTGATTGTTTCTGACCCCGGCAACACAAGTGCAGCTCTTTTGGGGTGGGCCGCCCAAGCGGCACGCTTTGTCATCGAAACTGGTTGGCAAATTGTGAATACATTGCAACGTGCTGCGGCAGCCGGATCAAATATCATGGGTCAGATGATTGGTGCTGAAACCCAAGTGCGCGTTGGCCAAGGACAGATTGATGCGATGAGCCGTGAGACGATGAAGGGCGCGGCTGCAGAAACTGTCAGTAGATATACGATGGCCAAAAAAGAGGGCGATTATCCGGGCGGTGATTTGTGCAATATCGTCAAACTTGGAGAGTCTTCAGCAGATTTGAATAGCGGCGCTATGCAATTGTCGCGCTCGATGGAACTCACAATGCTGAATAACCGTCCGCAAGGAACCGGAGCTATATCGGGTGATCTAGCGCGTGCCATGGATTGGGGTTTTGTTGATTGTTCGCCAACTGCAGAAGCGGGTCAGGCACTTATTGAAGCTGGTTGCAAACCATCGAAATTTGGTACTGAATTTGTCAATGCCGATGTGACATCGGGCACGCTCTTCGAACAATATCAATTTATGATGCCAAAAAATATTGCCGTTGATGCGCGCGGTAATCTCGTTTTGCCGCCCATGTCTCAAATTGATACACGCGAAGAAATGCAATATGTAGCAGCCGTGTCTTACTGTAATCATTACCCAACGCGTCGTTATGCTTTACCAAAAGGTACGAGCGGTCAAAAAATGACGATGGCTTTAAGTCAAGCCTATATGAATAACCGTGATAATTTAGCGCAAGCAAACGCTGCCAATTCTCTTTGCATGCAAGCTGTCTCACGTCGCGTGGCTGTAGGTTCAGCTGCTGGTGGTAAAAGTACATCGCTTGGCAACATCCATATGAGCCAAGTTAAAGCCTGTATGTATTCTCGCAATATGGGCTGGCTGACAGATGAGGAATATACCAAATGTCAAACAGAAGGCATGAGCCCCATTCAGCTTGAGCGTCGTAAAGCCTATGCCGGTAGTCGTGAAAACGCCCTTCATCACGATATTGTGCAGGGTCAGCAAGAATATGATCAGGCTTATCAAAGAGCTGATGCAGCGGATGTTAGAGCCAGACAGTTTGAAATTAATTTCCGTGAAGAAAATGCGCGCGTCCTCAATTTACTCAATGCACAAAAACTGCCTGGTGCTGGTCAGCAATTTGACCCAACCATGCAGCCAACACAGCCGTAAAACATAATAAAAATCAGGCTGTTTGACCTTTTGGCCTTCTATTAACTATTACTAGGGCATGGTACTTTTAGATATTATCTAGCGGAGCAGAATTCTTCATGGCTGATGGTTCGCCACAAACAATTGATCCTGTTGCAGCAGCAAAGATGCAAACCTTGCTGACGACGTTTCGTCAGGTTGGTATGCCACTTTTGACAGCACTTACCGAAACACCTTCAGGTGAGGCTGGAAAAGCGGGCGGCCTCAATGCCGATAATTTTAATGCGCTCGTTGATAGTACGGTAGCACTGAGCAGTGAACTCTCGGCTCAATTGGGCGCTAGCGAAGATCAGCTAGATGCTTGGGTGCGTTGGTCGCTTGCAGGTGCATCAAGCCAGGTTGTTGCTGCTCATTTTAAAGCGACAAGCCAGCCTTTGCCTGCTGATGAAGCCAAGCGCATTGCAGGCATCGCCATTGAATTGCAAAGCAAGTTTAAGGCTCAAATACCAGCTGGTAATGAGCCAATGCCCAATACAGTTGCAACCTTCCGCGCTAAAATGATGGAAGCGATGGTGCCGGTTGTTGGCGCCGTTGCACAATATTCTTTTGGTCGTGCTGAGCACGCACTCCTTGCTGAAGTTGCAGAAAAACTGATCAAAACAGCCGATCAAGTGACGCGCGCCTTAGCGCCTGCTGGCTGCACGCCGGAGCAATGGCGTTTGTTATGCTGGAATGTTCTTAAGGCAGCAGGACAAATTTATACCGAATCTCATTACGCTGAAGCAGATCGCCTCCTTTATATGAATGCCGATGATCGTGCCGCTTATTTTGCGCAGCACGGCCAAGTTGTTCCTATGACACAAGTTTGGCAGGCCTTTAATCAACGCATGGCGATGCTCGCAACTTTGGCAACTTATCTTGAAGTCCCGGCATCCGCTCAGCTTGAAGGACAAGGGTGGCAAGCATGATCACGGCGCAAGCCTTGGCAGCATGTCTTTTGATGGCGGCAAATACCTATCAAGTGCCGCCTGCCATTATGATCGGTATTATGGAAATTGAAGGTGGTCGTGTAGGCCAAGCGGTCGGTCCTAATTTTAATGGCAGTTATGATTTAGGTCCGATGCAGGTCAACACATTGTGGGTCCCCAAATTGGCCAAAATTTGGAAGGTCAATGATAAGACGGCTTATACCTGGCTCAAAGATGATGGCTGCGTGAATGTTCATGTATCGGCCTGGATTTTGCAGCAAAAAATCAAAAATACTGGTAGCTATTATGGCGGTATTTCTCACTATCATTCGGCAACACCTGGCATTGGCTCGCGCTATGCCGCTAAAGTTGTAGCGGCTATGGATCGTAGGGGTCTGGTCAAGCACGATGTTCCAATGCAATATTATAGAAAATACGCCCAGCGCTGATCGAGAGCGAACATGTCTAAAATTTTACATCTCATCGTTTTGATTGTGATGCTTCTAGCCCATGGTCCTGCCTTAGCAGCCAAGGGTGAACCTGATCCTATGAACAATCCGGTTTTGGCGAGCATCGCAAAGCTTGGGACTAAACTTTATTATCTTGGAACACGCGCAGGGCTTGATGGTTGGTTCATCTTTAAAGATAACCGCATGCAAATCCTCTACAGCACACCTGATAAAAAACACGCTCTTGTTGGAGCCCTTTTCGGTGAAAATGGCGAGAATATTACCGCCGCTCAAGTGCAAAGCCTTATGAACAGCAATTTAGAACTAAGCGCCCTCGTTACCAATGCTGCCGCTAAAGAACAGGTCAATGCTACCGCCGTCAAAGCAGGTCTTGATCCAAATAACTTAACATCAATCGCTGCTGGCAATATTCCTACAGCGCCAACAGCATCACCTGGCGAACAGCTGGTCAAAGAATTGGCTGCCTCATCAGGTGTGGTGTTGGGCGAGGGCTCAAGCCAGGTCTTTATGATCATGGATCCGAATTGCCCACATTGCCAAAAAACCTGGCGGGCTTTGCGTGAGAGTGTTGTGAAAAACCAACTGCAAATTTTTATGGTTCCGATTGGCGCCAAGGATAGTGATAATGAACGTGCAGCCGCGCGTCTCTTACGGTCAGCAGATGCCCTTCAAGTTTGGGATAAATATGTAGAAGGCGATAAAAGTCAGCTCGCCGGTGTAGCTGACCCGAACGCTCTTAGCGCTGTGCGCGCCAATCATATCCTTGTTGATCGCTGGAATATTACGGCAACGCCTTATCTCGTTTACCGCGATAAATTAGGTAAAGTAAAAGTGCTCCAGGGCGAGCCTGATAAGGTCAGCGCTGTCCTAACAGATGTGGCGCCCTAAACATGGCGAACTGGCTACAAAAAATTATCCTGCCAGTGCCTTCTGGGCAAAAAAACCAGACTTTGCCCACCGTCCTTAAGTCACGACCAATCGCTTCGCCTCAGCAACAAACGGCCCCGGACAAGCTTCCTGGGGCCTCTATCATCTATGGCATGGCCGCCAGCGCCCTGTTTGTCGTTGCTCTCTATTTTCTGCTGTCGGGTCTGTGGTTTACCGGATTTTTGGTCTTACTCCCAGCCGGTTGCTTTTTAGGCTTTGCGCTTTATTTTCTTAAGTCTAGATGACATACGCTTGAAATCCACCTAAGTTAGACACGTGATTCGCAAGGTGACTATGAACGCTTCTTCTCGGCTCCTCCTTCTGTCTGTTGCCACGCTCGTATTAGCGGGCTGTGAACATGATAAATCAGTAACGCCTGTCGCGACTGAGCCCGATATTGTGACGGTGAAGTTAGCTATGGCTGCTGATAAAGCTGCGCAAGCTCTCGACAGCATCGCCGGCATCGAACAACAAAAAAATCCCAATACGCAACCCATCGAAGATTACAGCAATGCGCCATCAAATTTGATGCAGCCCATTTCCATTCGTTGGTCAGGCCCCATTGAGCAAATCACGAGAACATTGGCCGACCGTTCAGGCATGCGTTTTCATGTCAAAGGTAATGTCCCGCCCGTACCTTTGAACGTGACGATCGATGCGTATCAAAAGCCAATCCTTCATGTCTTGCGTGATATTGGTTTGCAAGCAGGTCATAGAGCTGACCTTGCTGTAGATACAGGCTCAGGTGTTATCGAAGTGCGTTATTCTGCTAGCGATCAATCGGTGCCTTATGCACGCAGCGAAATCAAATAACGCCGTGACCTTTCGCGCTTTCACTGTTGCCCTGGCTTTAGCTTTTGTAGCTCTGTCGGCATCTGCTTATGCAGCTGATAGCAATCTGCAAACAACATCAGGTTCAGCCTGGGATGCTTATAAGGGCGATATGTTTTCAGCCGGCAGCAAAGACGGCCCAACGCCACCACCACCCGTTTTGCAAGACCTCGAAGATCAAAGTCAGGGCGTCGATGAAGTTTTAAAACCAGATGCTATGGCTTTGCAAATTCGTGCTGATGCTATTCATGAAGCGGCACTCTCTTATGGCGCACGTGGCGGATTAGCTTATCGTACTTTTGAAATTCAACGTCGCTTGGCGGAATATGACACCAGTCTCAATAAGACGTTTAATTTTTCTCGTCTCTTGATTGCAGCACCTTCAGGACTTTTGATTGAGCCACCTATCGTCTCAGAAGCGCAACGGGCCGTGCTCGTCAATTCGGGTGGTCAAGAAGCGGCTGTGGCAGATCGCGTTTATCGTATCAACCGCGTCGCACGCATCGTAACAGCACCGCGCAATTGGCATCTCTATCTTGAGCGTGATTGGGGTCGGGTTGATCCACCACCAGCTTTATTGTTGCCTAAAGATAGTATTGAGCGTGCCGCATGGCGTGGTTACGTCAAAGAAGGTTGGAAAGCTGGCATCCAACAAGCCAACGATACATTTGAAGCGGATCTTGATCGTTTGACCAATGACTATATCGGCATGATCCGTTACCGTGAACTTCTCGCACAAAATATGATTTCTCCACCTTATGCGCTCTCGGATGATCGGGGCATAACGGGTGGTGGTAAAGAAATGCGTATTGGTGATCGCGGTATAACCATTACAGGGCCTTCGGCGCTTATTCCCCGGAGCACAACATGGACACCGGCCACACGGTAAACACCAAGATTGATGAGCTGGCGCTAAAGATTGGCACCTGGACGGGTGAGCCTTTGCGCATCAATGAAGAGCATCTTGATGAGATGCTGCAATGGGGTGCGCAAAAGCGCGCCAGCGACATCACCATCCAAACGGATCGACCCGTTTATATTGAAGTTGATGGCACACTCTTTCCTATAACCCGTCGCAGTCTCGATTCCGCTGATATGGCGAATATTTTGACGCGTATTTATGGCGCGGATGCTCTCGCTAAATTAGCCTCCGGACGTGATTTGGATTTGTCATACGAAGTCAGGCCTGATCGCAATACGCGTCTTCGTTTTCGTGTCAACATCACGGCGCTGATGAGCAAAGGGCGCGATGCTGTACAAATCACATTGCGCGTTCTGCCATCTTTGCCGCCGACTCTAAAAGATTTAGGCATCGAAGAAAAAATTGTTGAAAACTGGTCGCAACGCCAAGGCCTCATTTTGGTTACAGGACCAACCGGTAGCGGTAAAACAACATTGCTTGCTGCGGGTTGTCGCATGTTGGTTGAGCGCGAAGAAGGGTGCGGCAAAATGCTCACCTATGAAGCGCCGATTGAATATGTATATGATGCTATCTCAGGCCCACGGTCGTTGGTGGCACAATCAGAAATTCCTCGGCATTTAGCGAGCTTTGCTGCGGGTGTTCGTAATGCCTTGCGTCGTAAGCCCAATATTATTCTCGTCGGTGAAGCACGTGACCGTGAAACAGTCAGCGCTGCCATTGAGGCGGGACAAACGGGCCATTTGGTTTTCTCAACTGTTCACACCATTGGTGTTGCGGCAACCGTGCGCCGTATGGTGAGTGTGTTCGAGCCAGCTGAGAGAACTGAACGCGCCTTCGCTATGATGGAAACCTTGCGCATGATTGTAACCCAAGTTTTGGTGCCACGTGTCGGTGGTGGCCGTTTGGGATTGCGTGAGTTTTTGGTTTTTGATGAAAAAATCAGAGAAAAACTTTTAGAACTGCCTGTTGAGCGTTGGACGTCTGAGACGCAAAAGCTTCTTGAGCGTTACGGCCAAACCATGGAGCAAACCGCAACCAAAGCCTTCAAAGAAGGCAT
This sequence comes from Alphaproteobacteria bacterium, assembly GCA_049276515.1. Classification (GTDB taxonomy): domain Bacteria; phylum Pseudomonadota; class Alphaproteobacteria; order UBA9219; family UBA9219; genus JAATFY01. Next base: position 2,121 of record JBASWO010000097.1, on the reverse strand, counting down.
GATTGATCGTCGCACGCATTTATTGCTAACCCATGGCTATTCAGGTACTGACGCTGATCTCGACGACGATACTCTGGATTAAGAAAAACAATGGATATTCATTGGCGCAATACTCAAAAACCGGCGCGCTTTTTTGCGCTTGATGCGCGCGCTTTCGTAGCCATCCTGATTTTTTTAGTTCATGCCCGGTTATGGACTTTCATTACGGCCATCGTGATTATGTTTGTGTTTTGGGCGCTGGAACGTCGCGGTCTGACTTTTGAGGCTTCGTTGCGGGCTTTACGTAGCTGGCTTTTGGGCCGTCACCGTCCCGCGAATCAGCGCACCACACAACGCCGCTGGATTGATTACGGTTGAGGAATAATCGCAAGCCCTTTTGTGGCGCAAATACCACAAGAAGCTTGCAAAAACCCAGCTTTCATGTAGCGTTCTCAACGGCATATTGCCGCGTCCCAGTTAGTCTCCTAAGATTCCGCCGCACGACTGATTTGTCAGGAAAGAGCATCACCCATGCCGCTTCGGCTTTCTACTTCTCGCGTTAAAATCGCCGTCTTCATTTTCACACTTTTCTCAATCCCTTCATACGCCTTGGCCGGGTTTCAAATGGTTTCGCCAGCACCGGCTGAAGCTCCTGTTGTGATTTCGCCAACACCAGCTCCTTTATCGGTAGCACCAGCGCCCGTTGTTATTACAGCCCCAGCGCCTTCCGTTGCGACACAAGCGCCTGAAGTGATTACGCCCGTTATTATTGAAGGCGGTCCCGTGGCGCCTCCTACTGTTTCGCCACGTACTGAGACAATGATTCTTGAGCCTTATGTTCCGCCAGCACCCCTTGTTAAAGCGCCAGCACCAGAACCTTGGGTTGCACCAGTCGCCGCTCAAACACCTCCACAACCCCTCACTGAAATCGTTGAAATCGAGCCTAAAGTTGTCAAAGGTTTTGCAAAGCAAGTGCCTTTGGCTGTGGCTTTACGCCAAATGCTACCAGCTGGTTATGCTTTTTCTATCGATCCTGATGTTGATCTTGGCATTTTGGTTTCCTTCCAAGGTGGCCGCCCTTGGCGTGAGACTTTGCGCGATGCTTTAGATGCAGCCGGTCTTCTCATGCGTGAGCAGGGCCAGATGGTTACAATCAGCCGTCAAGAAGGAACGCCAATTTCTGTTTCGGCAAAGGCCGCAGCTCCAGCGCCAAATCCAAGTGAAAATATTTTAGTGCCGCCAATGCCAGTTGCGACAAGTATCGCACCGCCGCCATCTGTTGCCTCGGTTGCACAGACATGGAAAGCGGATGCCGGCGAAAGCTTGCATAAAACTTTAGATCTTTGGACCAGCCGCGCAGGTATCGAGATCAATTGGATCGCTGAATATGATTATCCGATTCAGGCGTCATTCAGTTACACAGGTAATTTTGAAGATGCCGTTCGTCATATCTTGACCGGCTTCGAAAATGCACATCCTCAGCCCGTTGCTGAGCTGCATAATAATCCCGGCTTGGGCCAAAAAGTTTTAATTGTTCAAGCGCGTGGCAATAGCTACAGCGATTAAAGTGGAGACGTTCTATGTCAGTTGATTTTGCTCCCCGGTTTTTCCAGCGGACAATCTATCCGTTTTGCCTCATCATTTTAGCAGCCACTTTTTTGGTTGGTTGCAATGATGAGAAGACTCGCAATTTGATCGATCAGCGCGCCGCTGCAGCTCAAAAAGCGATGGGCGAAATGGCCAATTACGATTCGCCAAAACGCTACAATCCTTTGGTCATCACAGATAAAGTTTGGACCGGAAATTCAGCACTTCGCATGCATCGTGGCATGCCTATCCCCACAAAATTTGAAGGCGATAAAGGTATCACGCTTATTTCGGCTGAGCCTATGACCTTGTCAGAAATTGCAGGTGCAATCAGCGCACAAACCGGAATTCCTGTACGTCAAACAGAAGTGGGCTCAACCTCGGGTGGTCGTGGTGCCGCCGCTGCGGCAGCTGCAGCGGGTGGTGCATCAAACGCCCCCACTATGCCTATGGCCTATGAAGGATCACTCTCTGGATTGATGGAAAAAGTAGCTGGCAATTTTGGTGTCAATTGGCGCTTTGATGGTGCTTCGATTTCTATCTCACGTTTTGAGA
>JBASWO010000096.1:0-7996 GCA_049276515.1 Alphaproteobacteria bacterium | reverse complement strand
GGATAAACCTTGCCTAAATCACGGAGTTTTCATGTCATCGATCGAACGGACAGACGACCTTTTTTTTAAACAAACCGGCATGGATCGCGCGGTTGTTGAGCGTACTGTTAATGATGCGCTCACAGGGGCCGATGATGGCGAACTCTTCCTTGAATATAATCAATCAGAAAGCTTGGTTTGGGATGATGGCAAACTGAAAAGCGCTAGTTTTGATACAACGCAAGGTTTTGGCCTGCGTGCTGTCTCAGGAGAAACAACCGGGTATGCGCATTCCGTTAATCTCGATGAGAAGGCCATCAAGCGTGCCGCTAATACTGTTCAGGCAGTAAAGGGTGGACATTCAGGTTCAATGTCTTTGGAGCCGCAAGGTACCAATCGTCATTTATATGATGATAGCAATCCTTTGCAGGGCAAAGAATTCACCGACAAAATTAAACTCTTACAAGATATTGACGCTTATATACGTGAAAAAGATAAGCGCGTGCATCAGGTCAGCGTTTCTTTAGCTGGTAGTTGGCAGGCCGTACAAATTATTCGGGCGGGCGGCTGGCGCGCATCGGACATACGTCCCCTTGTACGCCTCAATGTATCGATTGTGACTCGTAACGGTGAGCGTATTGAAGCAGGTTCCATGGGTGCCGGTGGCCGCCTAGAATATGCGCGTTGGTTTGATCCTAAAGAATGGCAAAAACTAGCTGATGAAGCCTTGCGTAAATCTCTTGTGAATTTAGAAGCTGTTGATGCACCGGCTGGTGAGATGACAGTTGTGCTTGGCCCAGGCTGGCCTGCTGTGATGCTTCATGAAGCCATCGGACATGGTCTTGAAGGTGATTTTAATCGAAAGAAAACATCGGCCTTTTCTGAACTTATGGGTCAGCAGATAGCAGCTAAAGGCGTTACAGTTGTTGATGACGGCACCATCGATCAGCGCCGTGGCTCGATTAGTATTGATGATGAAGGCACACCATCCCAATGCACAACTTTAATTGAGGACGGAAAACTGGTCGGCTTTATGCAAGACCGATTGAATGCGCGCCTCATGAATGTGAAGGCAACAGGGAATGGCAGGCGCGAAAGTTTTGCCAATCAACCTTACCCACGCATGACGAATACGATTATGCGTTCTGGAACGCAGACCAAAGAAGAGATTATTGCGTCCGTAAAGAAAGGAATTTATGCCGTAGATTTTGGCGGCGGGCAGGTTGATATTACATCTGGCAAATTCGTCTTCACAGCAAGTGAAGCTTATGAAATTGAAAATGGAATTATTGGCAGACCCGTAAAAGGTGCATCCCTCGTCGGCACTGGTTTCGAAGCGCTTAAGCGGATCAGCATGATCGGTAATGACACAATGCTTGATGGTGGTATTGGTACCTGCGGCAAAAATGGGCAGAGCGTGCCTGTCGGTGTGGGACAACCTACAATGCGCATGGAACAGATGACAGTAGGCGGCCGCGGCTGATTACCAAAATTTGCCAGGGATGCCTGACAATTCGTTACTTAAATTTTGGATCTCGCTTTCAATGCGGGCGTTGGTTGTTGGGTCAGCACCTAATTGGCTACGCAGCAATCCAATCTCACCTTGAATTTGTTTAGCTCGCGTGCGCCCTAAATTAGCCTGTTGTTCTTCATGCAGTTTCTGCTGCATCTTCATTCTCTCAATAGGCGAATTGGCGTCATTTTTCTTAGCAACATCTAGTTCTTTCTTTTTATGCGCCGCCATTTCTGCTGCTTTGCGCTCTTGGTAAAGACGTTGATAATTATCACTCGTCATTTTCTCAGCAACTTTGGAGCCAGACTTAGGCAAACTTCCGTAGCTCGAATTACTTGTGCCACCCATACTGCTGCGTCCTGATGAGGTAGAGCCTCCGCCAGTTGCCATTTTCATGGAACTACCACCAAGGCCGCTACGACCGCTGCTTGAGGCACCAGACGGGCCTTTCGTTGAGCCTCCGCCCATGGGGCCCTTACCAAATCCACCGCCACCAAATTTGCTCATAAGCTTTCCTCAGATTTCAGGATAGGGGGAGGCATTAAACGACACGAGTCAAAGACATCCTTCATACCAAAGCCTTTGAAATGTTCATGCTGCATGAGGAGTTGGTCAGCACGGCTTTGATGACTTTCTGTGAAGTTAAACAAAATATCAAGATACCGTGTTTCATCGGCGCCACCATGTAAACGATGTGCCCTGCGCCGCAAGCCAATCTGAGCAATTTTGATTGCGGCCTGTGCTATGGCGCTTACTTTTTGACCCTTAATCTCAGCATCAAAGCCTAGTTTTGGGGCATCTCTATAAAGTTTGGCACGATCTTCTGCGGACCATCCTTTTACCAAATCCCACGCATCATTGAGGGCGCCACCATCATAGAGAAGGCCGGTCCAGAAACTGGGCAGGGCTAAAAGCATTTCAGCTGATCCTGCATCGGCGCCGCGCATTTCTAAAACTTTTTTCAGTCTTACATCAGGAAAAAGTGTGGTGAGATGATTGGCCCAATCATTCATGGTTGGTAGCTGGCCAGGAAGTGGTGAAAGTTTGCCAGCGAGGAAGTCGTTAAAACTTTGGCCAGCGCAATCAATATATTTATTGTCACGCCAGACAAAATACATTGGAACATTGAGTGCGTAATCGACATAACGCTCAAAACCAAAATCAGCATCAAAGACAAAAGGTATCGGGCCGCTGCGATCCGGATCAACATCGGTCCAGATATGCATGCGGTAGCTTTTAAAACCATTGACCTTGCCTTCAGTAAAAGGCGAGGAGGCGAAGAGGGCTGTAGCGATAGGCTGCAAGGCCAAAGAAACGCGATATTTTTTGATCATGTCAGCTTCATCGCTGAAATCTAAATTGACTTGCACCGTGCTCGTACGCAACATCATATCATGACCAAGCTTGCCACGCTTTTTCATGTATTCACGCATGATGGCGTAGCGCGCTTTAGGAACCCAGGAAATGTCTTCACGTGTTGCGGTTGGATGAAAGCCAATGCCGAGGAAGCCGATATCCATGGCTTGGCCAATTTCATTCACTTCAGATAAATGCTGATCAATTTCTGCTGATGTTTCGTGCAACGTAGTCAGTGGAGCGCCAGCTAATTCAACCTGACCACCAGGCTCAAAAGAGATAGCGGTTTGGCCACGCGTAAGACCTATAATATGCGATCCTTCCATGGTTGGGGCCCAGCCAAAATCTTTCATGGCCGTCAGAAAATCGCGAAGCCCGTTGGGCTCCTCGTAACTCACAGGCTTTAAAGTTGAAAGACGATAAGGAAATTTTTCATGTTCACAGCCAACCAGCCATTCCGCTTTAGGCTTGGCGGCTTTCGTAAAATACTCAACTAATTGGCGACGTTCCGTAAGAGGTTCATCGGATTCATGCAAAAGAACTGACATTCACACCACATTATAAAGTTCACTGTGCGACCCAATCACCGCACATCGCTTGCCAACAAGTAAGAGCGGCAATCGCGGCGGTGTCGGCTCTAAGAATACGCGGCCCAAGTCGCGTAAAAAGACTATGTGGTATCTCTTTAAATTTTATCAACTCATCAGCAGAAAAACCGCCTTCAGGGCCTACAACAATGGCTATTTTGCTAGCGGATAGAAGTTTTTGTGATGCAAAAGCTTCTTTTATAGGTATGGCATCACCCCATTCTGCGCACACAATCATCGCGCAATCTGGTTGCCATTTCGTAACTAGTTCCAAAAGAGTAACTGGTTTTTGAATAGAAGGAATAGTGAGGCGATCAGATTGTTCGGCTGCTTCAATGGCCATGGATGTGCAGCGTTCGATATTGACGTCTCTAACTTGTGTACGTGATGTCAATATTGGCTGAATGTGGCTGACGCCCAGTTCAGTTGCTTTCTCAAGCATATAATCGAAATGCGCTTTTTTAATGGGAGCACAGCAAAGTGTAATTTCAGGTTCAGCTTTTTGCGCGCGCGTTTGCTTTTCAAGCCTGACGTCAAGAGAGCGTTTGCCGATTGTTGTAATAATGGCGTGCCATTCACCATCCTTGCCATTAAAGAGGCGCAGATCATCCTCAAGCTTGACGCGCAAGACATGCAAAAGATAATGAGCCTGATTATCGCCAATGGTTAATGTGGCGCTGGCTTCAAGTGGAGCTGCTAGATAGAGGCGTGGTGTATGTCGTAGGTCCATAGATGTTTTGTATCATTTGCTCCTCAAAAAATGCCTTCTTTCAGTAAAATAATCAAAAATCATTGTAACATATTGATAAATAACGATATATATCATTACGATTTAGGAATGAGCATTCTTTTTTTAATGATTGAATAATTTTGGCCAAAGTCACTTGCCGGAAGAGTTCAAATAGCCTTGAAATACTTAAACGAATGCTTGACGCAAGGGTTAAAAACCCATAGAAAGCGCCTGCCTTTAGAGGTCGGTGGTAGGGCCGAGATGCGCTGATAAAGCGAGGATCGCAACCTAAACGCGGCTTCGAATGTTGCAAAAGTTGCATAGCCTTAGTGGATGAAACGGCTGGAAGTGCAGTGAAAACTGTAAACCCAAGCAGAGTCCCTAGGTGTTAGGTAATCAGTACCCCACGCAGAACGCTGAACCCTATAGCGCTCTGAGGTGGGTTTTGCGTTTTGAAGAATCAGTTCGACTGAACAACGGAGTTTTGATGCCTACGATTAACCAGTTGATCCGCAAGAAGCGTCGTCCTTTGAAGACACGCGATAAAGTTCCAGCTTTGCAACGCAGCCCACAAAAGCGCGGTGTTTGCACACGTGTCTATACAACGACACCAAAGAAGCCGAACTCAGCGTTGCGTAAAGTTGCGCGCGTGCGTTTGACCAATGGTCACGAAGTCATCAGCTACATTCCAGGCGAAGGCCACAACCTTCAAGAACATAGTGTCGTGATGATCCGCGGCGGTCGTGTAAAGGATTTGCCAGGTGTTCGTTATCACATTATCCGCGGCGTACTTGATACGCAGGGTGTCAAAGATCGTAAAAAGCGTCGTTCAATGTACGGCGCGAAACGTCCGAAGTAAGAGGTATTTAACATGGCCCGTCGTCGTAGAGCAGATAAGCGAGAAGTTCTTCCGGATCCAAAGTTCGGAGAAATTCTGATCACCAAGTTCATGAACGTCCTTATGTATGAAGGCAAAAAGTCAGTTGCCGAAGGCGTTCTGTATGGCGCTTTAGATAAGATCCAACGCCTCTCAAAGGGCGGTAATGCTCTTGAGGTTTTCAAGGCTGCGATCGACAAGGTTCGTCCGCATCTTGAAGTGCGTTCGCGTCGTGTTGGTGGCGCTACTTATCAGGTTCCTGTCGAAGTTCGTATGGATCGCGGTATTGCTCTTGCTATGCGCTGGATCATTGCAGCAGCTCGTGCTCGTGGTGAACACACTATGACAGATCGTTTAGCTGGCGAATTGGTCGCCGCATCAAACGATAACGGCGCTGCAATCAAAAAGCGCGAAGACACACATCGTATGGCCGAAGCTAATAAGGCCTTCTCGCATTTCCGTTGGTAAGGAACTAACAGACTATGTCACGCCAAACCCCTATCGATCTGTACCGTAATATCGGCATCATGGCTCACATTGATGCTGGCAAAACGACTACGACCGAACGCATCCTTTACTACACCGGTAAATCCTACAAGATCGGTGAAGTGCATGAAGGTACTGCCACCATGGATTGGATGGAGCAGGAGCAGGAACGTGGCATCACGATCACCTCAGCTGCGACCACATGCTTTTGGACCGTTGGCGATAAGAAGCATCGGATTAACATCATCGATACCCCAGGCCACGTTGACTTCACAATTGAAGTTGAACGTTCCTTACGCGTTCTCGACGGCGCAATCTGCGTTCTCGATGCTGTTGCTGGTGTTGAACCCCAAACTGAAACTGTTTGGCGCCAAGGTGACAAATATGAAGTACCGCGCATGGTGTTCGTCAATAAGATGGACCGTACAGGCGCTAATTTCTATCGCTGCGTTGACATGCTGCATGAGCGTGTTGCGGCGAATACACTTGTTCTTCAATTGCCAATCGGCTCTGAGGGCGAATTTAAAGGTATCGTCGATCTACGCCGCATGAAGGCGGTTGTGTGGGAAGATGAAGCGCTTGGCGCTAAGTTCCATGATGAAGAAATTCCAGCTGATCTTTTAGAAAAGGCTAAGGAATATCGTCAGAAGATGGTTGAAATGGCCGTCGAAATGGATGACGCAGCCATGACGGACTATCTCGATGGCAAAGAACCATCACTTGAAGTTCTTGATGCCTGCATTCGTAAGGGCACCATCGCGCGTAAATTCATTCCTGTCATCACAGGCTCGGCCTTTAAGAATAAGGGTGTGCAGCCAATGTTGGATGCTGTTGTTGCTTACTTGCCATCGCCGCTCGATATTGGTGCTGTTAAGGGCTACACAGTCGATAAGCATGAAGAAACAAGCCGCGAACCAACTGATGAAGCGCCGTTCTCGGCGCTCGCCTTTAAGATCATGACCGATCCTTTCGTTGGTTCATTGACCTTTACACGTATTTATTCTGGCAAGCTCGAGGCTGGCTCTTATGTTCAAAACACCATTCGTGGTGAGCGCGAACGTATTGGCCGTATGCTTTTGATGCATGCAAACACACGCGAAGAAATCAAAGAAGCCTTTGCTGGCGACATCGTAGCATTAGCGGCTCTTAAAGATACGCGTACTGGCGACACGCTTTGCGATACCGTAAAGCCTGTTGTTCTGGAAAAGATGGAGTTTCCTGAGCCTGTTATCGAAATGGCGATCGAACCTAAGACCAAAGGCGATCAAGATAAGATGACGACTGCCTTGTTACGCCTGGTTCAAGAAGATCCTTCATTCCGTTTGGCTGTTGATCATGAAACGGGTCAGACAGTAATTAAAGGAATGGGTGAACTTCATTTGGATATTAAAGTCGATATCCTTCGTCGTACCTATAAGGTTGATGTGAATGTTGGCGCGCCTCAGGTTGCTTACCGCGAAACGATCACAAGAAAGACAACTGTCGATTACACCCACAAGAAGCAATCGGGTGGTTCGGGTCAATTTGCGCGCGTCATTATCGAGTTCGAACCACAAGAAGCTGGTAAGGGCTATGAATTTGAAAGCAAGATTGTTGGTGGCTCTGTGCCCAAGGAATACATTCCTGGCGTAGAAAAAGGCCTCGAAGCATCAGTTGATAATGGTGTGATCGCTGGCTTCCCAACGATTGATTTTAAGGCAACTTTGATTGACGGCGCCTACCATGACGTTGACTCGTCAGCCCTGGCGTTTGAAATCGCAGCCCGTGCAGCATTCCGTGAAGGCATGCCTAAGGCTGGTCCTGTTTTGCTTGAGCCGATCATGAAAGTTGAAGTGGTAACACCAGAAGACTTCATGGGTGACGTTATCGGTGACTTGAACAGCCGTCGTGGTCAGATCGCTGGTATGGATCAACGTGGTAATGCACGTACGATTGATGCCACTGTTCCGCTCGCCAATATGTTTGGTTACGTGAACACGTTGCGCTCAATGACCCAAGGTCGCGCTATGTTCACAATGGAATTTGCTCACTATGAGCAGGTGCCGAAGAACGTATCAGATGAATTGAAGCTTAAATTGGCGGGTTGATCCCACCAAGAAGACAAAAGTGCATTAACAACCAGGTTTAACTAACGAAGATAGACGGAGAGTAAAATGGCAAAAGAAAAGTTTGATCGTAGTCTGCCTCACTGCAACATCGGAACCATTGGTCACGTTGACCATGGTAAGACGTCGCTGACAGCAGCCATCACGAAGGTTCTGGCCAAAGCAGGTGGTGCTACATTCACCGCGTATGACCAGATTGATAAAGCGCCAGAAGAGCGCGCTCGTGGTATTACGATTTCAACCGCTCACGTTGAATACAAAACTAGCAAGCGTCACTACGCTCACGTTGATTGCCCAGGCCACGCTGACTACGTCAAGACCATGATCACTGGCGCAGCTCAGATGGATGGCGCGATCTTGGTT
>JBASWO010000095.1:0-22101 GCA_049276515.1 Alphaproteobacteria bacterium | reverse complement strand
GCCTACGTCGTACGTTCCGATGGCAGGATTGAGAATTCTGATCAGATAGGTAAAATTGTAGTGGCAAACCGCGCTGGTGTGGTCGTGTATCTAAAAGATATTGCTACAGTAGGCATTGGCAAAGAACTTCGCACAGGCTCAGCTTCTGGAAATGGCGAGGAATTAGTTGTCGGCACAGCACTTATGTTAATAGGCGAAAATAGCCGGATCGTATCGGAAGCCGTTGATCAAAAAATCACTGAAATCAACAAGTCGCTACCTGAAAGCGTCAAAGTTAAAACGGTTCTGAACCGTACAAAGCTGGTTGACCGCACGATTAACACCGTTGAGAAGAATCTTGCTGAAGGTGCTTTGCTCGTTATTGCAATTCTCTTCTTGCTGCTTGGCAACTTCAGGGCAGCGCTCATTACTGCGCTGGTTATTCCGCTTTCTATGCTTATCACCAGTATGGGGATGATCCGCACCGGTATTAGCGGAAATCTTATGAGTCTCGGCGCCCTTGACTTCGGCCTTATCGTAGATGGTGCAGTCATTATTACTGAGAATTGTCTACGGCGGCTAGCTGAGCGTCAACATCACGAAGGACGCATGCTAACAGTGAAAGAGCGATTAAACGAAGTTATGGTAGCAAGCCGCGAGATGATCCAGCCTTCTGTATTCGGTCAGGCGATCATTATAATGGTCTATCTCCCGCTTCTCACTTTCACAGGTGTTGAGGGTAAGATGTTTGAGCCTATGGCAATTACAGTAATTTTTGCCTTGGCCGGAGCATTTGCGTTATCGCTAACTTTTGTTCCTGCCATGATCGCTATTTTTGTAAGCGGCAAAGTAGAAGAAAAAGAAAGCCGCATCATCCATACAAGTAAAGGCTGGTATGAACCCGCATTGGATTATGCTCTGAAGGCCCCAATGAAAGTCATAGGTATTGCAACGGGTGGGTTTGTCTTTGCGCTAGTGCTTTTCTTCACCATGGGTCAGGAATTCATCCCAACTCTTGATGAGAAGGATATCGCCATGCACGCTATGCGAATTCCCTCTACCTCACTCTCACAATCGCAAGATTTGCAATTTGCTGTAGAAAAAGCGGTTAGTTCTGTACCTGAAGTTAATTTTAGCTTTTCTAAAACAGGTACTGCTGAAATGGCAGCAGATCCCATGCCGCCCAATGTATCGGATACGTTCATTATATTAAAAGATAAAGATCAGTGGCCCGACCCAAGTATCGATAAATCGGAAATAATCGAGAAAATTTCTAAAGCTGTATCAGATGTACCTGGAAACAATTATGAATTTACGCAACCAATTCAAATGCGTTTTAATGAACTCATTTCGGGTGTGCGGTCCGATGTAGCCGTAAAAATATATGGTGACGATTTTTCTACCATGGAGAAAACTGCTTCGCAGTTAGCGCAGTCACTAAAAGGAATAAAAGGTGCGGCAGATGTAAAGATAGAACAGACGTCCGGTCTTCCAATGCTTGAAGTTAAACTCGACAAGGACGTTATCGCCCGTTATGGGCTAAATGTCAGTGACGTACTAGAGGTTTTAGCTATCGCAGTTGGCGGTCGCGAGGCTGGTCTTGTATTTCAAGGTGACCGGCGATTTGACATTATTGTTCGCCTGCCAGATGCGATGCGACAAAATTTGACGATTCTTGAAAATCTGCCCATTTTGCTGCCTGCTCAAGATGCCAATGTATCAAACCAGATGCACAAACGGCCTATTTATATTCCACTGAAACAAGTAGCGAATTTGGAAATTATAGATGGTCCTAATCAAATCAGCAGAGAGAATGGCAAGCGTCGCGTCGTTGTACAATCCAATGTACGCGGCAGGGATATAGGTTCATTCGTAAAAGACGCGCAGGCTGCCATTGACCAGCAAGTAAAACTACCTCCTGGATATTGGCTGGAATGGGGTGGGCAATTTAAAAATCTTCAGGAAGCAAAGGCGCGTTTATCTGTAGTTGTACCCGCATGCTTCTTCATGATCTTTTTATTACTTTTTACTGCACTTGGCTCAATCAAACAGGCACTGCTCGTCTTCTCGGGCGTACCACTGGCACTTACCGGAGGTATTTTAACGCTCTGGCTGCGTGGTATGCCATTTTCTATATCAGCAGCTGTGGGCTTGATTGCTCTGTCAGGCGTCGCCGTGTTGAATGGATTGGTAATGATTACCCGCATTAATCAGTTGGTACGCGAAGGAGCTGAGCCCCACCATGCTATCGTCGAAGGCGCGCTTTCCCGATTCCGTCCAGTATTAATGACCGCTCTTGTTGCAAGCCTTGGTTTTGTACCAATGGCTATTGCCACTGGCGCAGGGGCTGAAGTGCAAAAACCTTTGGCTACTGTGGTTATTGGAGGCCTTATCACTGCGACAGTGTTAACGCTACTAGTGCTTCCAGCTATTTACAAACGGTTCAATCTTGCCCAAGACGCAATGGGGAAAGAAGAATCCTAATGGGCCAGCTCCGCTACATTAAAGAATTAAAACATGTCGCATAATAAACATAACCATGATAGCCACGCAGGTCACAATCATGCGGCTGGCGTTACCAATGAGCGTAAACTTCTCTTAGCTATTGGACTGACAGGCACATATTTGGTTGCTGAGATTGCTGGTGGCATCCTAACGGGAAGTTTGGCCTTACTTTCTGATGCCGCACATATGTTTACGGATGTAATGGCACTTATTATAGCACTTGTTGCTATTCGTATCGGCAAACGTGTTGCTGACAATCGGCGCACTTTTGGATATAGACGCTTTGAAATTCTAGCCGCTGCGTTAAATGCTGTAATTCTTTTCTTTGTTGCTCTCTACATTGCCTATGAAGCTTATGACCGCTTCATGAACCCACCCGACATCAAAACAGGCGGCATGTTGATTGTTGCGGCCGTAGGTTTGGTCATCAATCTGATCAGCATGCGTATTTTGGTTGGTGGCAGTAACAATAGCCTCAATATGAAGGGCGCATATCTCGAAGTCTTTTCCGATATGCTGGGCTCACTCGGAGTTATTATTGGCTCAATCCTTATTTACTTCACAGGCATCAAACAAATTGACCCGATATTGGCTGTGTTGATTGGCCTTTGGGTTTTGCCGCGTACATGGAAGCTATTATCGGAGAGCATGAACATTCTTTTGGAAGGCGTTCCGGCGGGTATTGAATTTGCCAAGCTTCATGCTGAATTGTCAGCTCTACCGTACGTTAAAGAAGTTCATGATTTACATGTTTGGGCGATAACCAGCGGACAGAACAGCCTCACCGCTCATTTGCTGGTTGAAAACCATCAAAACGACAATACTTTGTTGGAACAGGCAATCGCGGTCGCCAAAAAGCATGGCATTAGCCATACGAATTTCCAAATCGAGATGAAACACATCGGCTTTCGTTGTGATTGAGGTGGCGAGACAGGCGGCAGTCACTTAACTGGTTTATCCCAAAACCACCTGCACAGAAAATGTCCCAATAACAATCCGCAGAACTGCGCCACAATAAACGCCGTAACACCTGTAGGCGCTATGCCCGCAAATGTATTGGTGAGGGAACGGGCGATGGTCACGGCAGGATTTGCAAAGGATGTAGAGGCTGTAAACCAATAGGCAGCCGTTATGTAAAGACCGACAGCATAAGGGACAGCAGTACGAGCATTAGCCAGACAGCCAAAGATAGTTAGCAGCAAGCCTAAAGTGGCAATGCCCTCTGCCAGCCATTGCGATGGGCCTGAACGCAATTTCTCTGAAAACTGAAACACCTCTAGCCCAAACATCAAATGAGCCAGCCAAACACCAATTATGGCTCCCACAATCTGTGAGATTACGTATATGGCCGTATCTCGCCATGACAATTCCTTGCGCCAAGCAAAGGCAATGCTGACGACAGGATTAAAATGTGCTCCGGAGATGGGGCCAAAGATCAAGATCAGCACAATAAGGATTGCGCCTGTGGGGATGGTATTGCCAAGCAGTGCCAAAGCTTGATTACCACCTGCAAGATTTTCAGCCATGATGCCGGAACCAACCACTGTCATCAGCAGGAAGATGCTTCCTAAAAATTCAGCGGTGGCGCGTTTTGCAATTGTCATCATTATTACTTAGCAGGAAGTTGGGATATGTCCATAGTTCTTGACATATTATAACATGTCTATTATTATGGACATATGGATTTACAGAACGCTCTTATAGCCTTTGATGCTTTATCGCAGGAAACCCGCCTTAAAGCTTTCCGCATGCTTGTTGAATATGGGCCAGAAGGAACAGCAGCGGGAACGTTGAGCGAGAAGCTGGATATCCCCCACAATACGCTTTCATTTCATCTCAACCATATGAGCAACGCCAATCTGATTTCATCTCGGAAAGAAGGGCGCTCCGTCATTTACGCGGCTAACTTTACCTTTGTTCAATCACTCATCCGCTTCATGGTTGAGAATTGCTGCAATGTAGGTTTTGCCAGCGTGCGCTCCGACAAAAAGCGCAATTGTGATGTCATTGAACTCACCGATTGTTGTTCGCCCAAAGAAAGGAAAAGAGCATGAAACGTATGCATATTCATGTTGGAGTTAAAAATATTGAAGAATCTGTGCGTTTTTATAACGCTTTGTTTGGCGTGGAACCTGTCAAAACAAAATCAGATTACGCAAAATGGATGCTTGATAATCCCAGCGTGAACTTCGCCATCTCAACACGTTCTGGCAAAATTGGCGTCGATCATCTTGGCATTCAGGTTGATGCTGCCACTGAATTGGATGTTTTGCGTAGTCAACTATCCAAGGCCAATGTTTCAACGCACAGTGATGGTGAAACAACCTGCTGTTACGCCAAATCTGAAAAGTCATGGGTTGAAGACCCATCTGGTGTAGCTTGGGAAGCCTATCACACGATGGAAGATGCACAGGTTTTCACTAAAGCCGCTGCACCAGAGCAGAAAGCATGCTGCATACCTACCCCAAGCGCTTCTTCCTGTTGCTGATATGACTGATCAACCTCACAATATTCTCTTTCTTTGTGTTGCTAATTCAGCTCGAAGCCAGATGGCTGAAGGATTGGCGCGAGCCCTGCTACCAGAAGATTACAAAGTGCAGAGTGCTGGCTCTGCCCCTAGCCATGTAAATCCCTACGCCATAAAAGTAATGGCTGAACTTGGAATTGATATAAGCCGCCAAGCCAGCAAATCGGTTGATGATATTAAAAAGAGCGAAATTGAACTGGTGATCACGCTCTGCGCCGAAGAAGTATGTCCTATCTTCCCATGCAAGGTTCAACGTTTGCATTGGCCGATGCCTGACCCTGCTAGCAAAGAGCCGCTAAGTGATGAAATCATGATGGATCGGTTTCGGACAGCCCGTGATGCCATCAAAGGCAAGATAATTGAGCATTTTAGGTTAAACTATGTTTAGTTGAACCAACTCTGGTGAAGGTCTTTATTTAGCTAATACATCATCATGAAGATAGAAATTTGGCCCAAAGAGAAACCTTGCCTCCTCATCCTCAGTCTCTATTATTACTGTCTGCTGACAGAGGAATTATGAACAGTCTAAATACCTATCTTTTCTTAGCGCTTGGCGGGGCTATTGGTACTATGGCCCGCTACGGTATATCGGTTATGGCACTTCCCTTAAGTCGCCAACTTCCTTTTGGCACTATAATTATTAATATCTTGGGCTCTTTTATAATTGGTTTCTTTGGTACACTGACACTTGCTTCCGGAAAATATCCTATATCTGAAAATTTACGCCTCTTTGTGATGGTAGGTTTATGCGGCGGTTTCACGACTTTTTCAGCATTTAGCCTTCAAACACTAGACCTTTTGAGATCGGGCGCTTTTTTGCGAGCAAGTATGAATATCATTTTATCGGTTGCGCTTTGCATCGGAGCCGTTGCTCTTGGCCATATCATTGCATCACAATTAAATGGCGGCGCTGTTCAAATTGTACAAAATGAAATGGAAGAAGATGCATAATTGGCAGTTTTCAATGCATATTTATAATTCAGGATTTCGACGACGCATTACATTCTCTATAGGATTGATATAAGACACCAAGCCAGCAAATCCGTTGATGACATAAAAGAACGAAATTAAACTGGTCATCACGAATCTGCGCCAAAGAGGTGTGCCTCCCTTTTGGATCTTTATCAAGCAGCTTTCTGTGACCTACCCATATCACGGCATGTTTTAGCACAACGACGGCAAACTTCGGCACAGCGCTTCATGGTTTCGTCGTTCATTGCTTCACATGATTTTGCACAAGCCTCGCAAATTTCAGCGCAGGCATTGCACACAGCTTCATGATATTCAGAATTGCGCTTCATGAAATTGGCCGAGGTTTGGCAAATTTCGATGCAATCGGCCATGAGTTTTACATGGCGCGCCTCGATATGCTGGCCTCCTTTGGGAAGACAATACCTGAATAAGGTTTCTTGGCATTCCTGACTGCAATTTTCGCAATTTTCAATGCATGCCTGTAACTCAGAATTTTGATAGTGCATGACAGCCTCCATTAGTTAGCGCTCCTGAGGAAGCTTAGGAAATTTGCGAATAAAGAAACCATTTTCAAAAAAACCCCATTAAAAACAGCCTTATTTAAACCTTGACCCTTGAGTAAGGGTTAGGGTTTAGACTGTTTCTTATGAACGGATTCTCAATTGGCAAATTAGCTAAAGCTTGTGGCTTAAAAGTGGAAACCTTGCGTTTCTACGAACGCATCGGCCTTATAAAGTCCGAAGGGCGTAAGGCTAATGGTTATCGGGTTTTTATGCCGGATAGTCTCAAGCGCCTGCAATTTATCCAACGTGCTAAACTACTGAATTTCACTTTGGAAGAAATCAAGGATTTACTGCTTGTTCGCGGCTCGCCCAAGGCGAATTGCGAAGATATATATTCGCGTCTTCAAACCAAGATCGACGAAGTCGATGACAAGATCAAAGAATTATCTAGCTTCAAAAAGCAACTTCGTTCCATAGCCAGCCATTGCCCGCGAGGCACGGCACCGCTTAAAGATTGCTCACTGATGGATTTTCTGGATAAGCCCGAGCCGGACTGTAAGGCAATGTCAAAGCCAAATAAAAAACAGAATTTTAAAAAATCGCTTATTCTTGCTTTTCTATTTCTGATGCCCTTAAGCGCACAAGCTAAGCCAATACCTTATACGGGTGGTTGGATGGTGATGCAGGAAAACAATACCAAGGAAAACCTATTCCACGCTGTTTACGGTCTATCGCCTGATTATTCTGCTGGCATCAGCAGCGTTTGGAATAAAGACAAAGGCTATTGGCTGCATTCTGGCCAGTTGAATTATCTTGCCGCACGTCAGAACTTTCCTGATGCACAAATGAATGTATTTCTGATGTCAGGTCTAGGTGCTGCGCTTAAAAACGATGTGGCTCATCCGGCAGGCTGGGCGGGTATTCTGGCCGATTATGAAACACGTCGTCTGTTTTTTTCTTATGACAACAACATTACTTACGCCAATACCATTGAGACATCCTTTTCACAAAAAGCCCGTGTAGGCGTAGCGCCTTACATCGGTGACTATGACGATCTGCATACATGGCTGATGTTTCAGGTCGAGCATTATCCCAACACCAATCACGAATTCGTTGCCACCCCACTCATTCGTCTCTTCAAAGACAACTATCTTTTTGAAGTTGGCTACAGCAGCAATCACAAAATCTTATTCAACTGGAACATAACCCTGTAACGGAGGCCGATCATGAAAAAACTAATCATAGCTGTGGGATTATTGAGTTTACTGGCTGTTCCTGCTTTTGCAGAAACCGCTAAAGTTACGGTCAACGGAATGGTCTGTGCTTTTTGCGCTGTTGGCATCAAAAAGTCATTCGGCAAACTCGATGCTGTCGAGAAGGTTGATGTCGATTTGGACAGTAAATTGGTAACGATCAAAACCAAAGATGGTCAGACACTGGATGATGCTGCCATCAAGCAAGTTATTACCGATGCCGGCTATGATTCAGTCACAATCGTAAGAAGTAATCCATGATGTATGACAGTTTTAAGGACAGAGCCGTATCAACGCTGACCTTGTTTTCAACGTTCAGCACTTTATTCTGCTGCGCCTTACCAGCTTTGCTAGTTGCCTTAGGTGCTGGCTCGGTAATGGCAGGTCTTATGTCAACGGGGCCACAACTGGCGGTTATTTCCGAACACAAGGCTGCTGTTTTTATATTCGCCGGATTGATGCTTTCTCTTTCAGCCTTTACGCAATGGAGCAACCGCAATGCGGCTTGCCCTATTGATCCAGCAAAAGCCAGAGCTTGCACACGCTTAAAAAAGATTAGCCGCATTATCTTTGGCATCTCCCTTACGGCTTATCTTACAGGTATATTCTTTGCCTATTTTGCTAAATACTTCGTCCAATAACTTAGACATCTAATCAAGAGCGGCAAATATGGGTAAAGATTG
Source organism: Alphaproteobacteria bacterium (assembly GCA_049276515.1). Classification (GTDB taxonomy): domain Bacteria; phylum Pseudomonadota; class Alphaproteobacteria; order UBA9219; family UBA9219; genus JAATFY01. Next base: position 13,679 of record JBASWO010000095.1, on the reverse strand, counting down.
CTGTCCGGCTGAAAGCAATGCCAATACGGGTAGTTCTTACAGGCGCATCCTTTGGGCCGCACTTGTAATCAATGTGCTTATGTTTGGTGTTGAAATCTTTGCAGGGTTTAAATCTGGCTCGTCGTCTCTTATGGCTGACTCCATCGATTTTTTTGGCGATGCCGCAAATTATGGCATTAGCCTTTTCGTGCTTGGTATGGCGCTTTCATGGCGAGCAAAGGCTTCGCTTCTTAAGGGCTCAACAATGGTGGCATTTGGAATATGGATAGCTGGGGTTACAGTTCAACACGCATTAAGTGGAACGGTGCCTGAGGCGCCAGTCATGGGCGCCATTGGTCTTTTGGCATTAATTGCCAACGCTACAGTCGCTCTCATGCTTTATCGCTATCGCAAAGGCGACAGCAATATGCGCTCGGTTTGGATATGCAGTCGCAACGATGCGCTAGGAAATATAGCCGTCATGCTTGCCGCGCTCGGCGTTTTCGGTACTCAAAGTGGTTGGCCAGACTTTATCGTTGCTGGTATTATGGCTACACTTGCCTTATCGGGTGGCATTCAGATTATTAGGCATGCAATGCAAGAGCTAACCGAAATCGATCTCAAAACCGATAAAAATTGATATTTCAGGGTTTCGGCCCTATATTTTTCCTCGCACAAGGTTCTGGTTTCGAAGGTCTAATTAAATCAATGGTATAGACACGACTCTTCACAGATGAGTTTGTGCCATTGCAGTCCCCCGCAACCAGTCTTTCTCATTATAAATCTTAATATGACGTGATCATGTTAAAGATCATGCTGGACCCATAAAGTCCAAATGAACACGTACCATTGGCGCAATATTCGAGTGGGTAATAAGTATTGTAGCCAAGAGATGGATAGAAACTAAAATTCACAGTTAATGTTTGCCAATTGTTTGCTGTGGTGCCTGTAGGCGCAGCCATGAGTGATTGTACGAGGGTTGAAGTTGTACTGTTTTTACCCAAACCAATAATCGTTTGAAACCCAGCAGCACTTCCAGAGACATTTTGCGTATAGGAAAGATAGATAGGATTCTGACCCAAAGAACTTATGATAGCGATTGAGTTAGCTGTCGTATTGTTAGCAACACGCCACGTATTTAAAGTTGTGTAGGTCCATGCACCTGTTCCGTCTGACTCGTGGCAAGTAAGCGGAACCTGATTATAGGCGTTCGAAATACCTGCAATATTTGTTGTACCTCCTGGCGATGACCCAGGATGGCACTTCAAAGCCGTCTGACCATTCGCTGTCGCTCTCATTGACCCAACCAAGGTACATTGATTAGCAGAACAGCTAAAAGTATCACCGGATGAACTTCCAAATCGACAGGTCATAGAGTTTTTATTTGTCCAAATACCGTTGAGCATTTGGATTTCTGTTGTTCCAGCACCTGTACCGCGAGAGGTATCCGTTGACCATGCAGGACCTGTACATAGGGTTGGGCTACCGCCATTCAACCCAATAAATAAATCAAAGTTTTTCCCAGATTGTTGGTAACCTGTATGACCAGAATTGCTATCCAAGGCTAACGACAACTGTCCATTGATGGAATTTATGGTCCAAGCGCTACCATTATATACAAATACGTTGTCGCCTGTATACGCACTGTAATAAATGGTTGTTGCGCCCGTAACATCTGCAGTCATCACGGGTGTATTTGATGAAAGCGTTACACGTCCCTGAGGCATTAACTGAGTAAGCGCCGAATTAGTACCCCCAGCTAATGGCGTCCAGGCATTATTGACATAAGCTTCAACAGCAGGTGTCGTAGAATTATAACGCATCATACCGTTTAGACCTGTCCCTGGACGCGTACCGGTTGTACCAATTGGAAGAAGCAATGAAGATGTATTGTTTCCTAAATCAAGAGCTACCCCAGCATTGGCAGCGGATGTGCCTATCGCAGCAACGCCTTGTATGGCCAAGCCATCTGTGGGCGCAGCTACAGTTCCGGCATATCCAGCACCAACAGCGACACTGCCGGAAAAATCACCAGAGTTGGCAGCAAGAGCAGCACCACTCAAAGCAACCAGTAAAAAAATTAAAAGAGAATTTTTGAGCATGATTTTTATTGGGTTGTTAGTGGGGTAAACTGTTTGATCGCCCTTTTAAGCTCATCAAGCTCTGCTTGCTGTTTTACAATTTTTTCATTCAATTCCTGAATGGCTTTTGCCTGAACGGCAGCCAACTGCATATATCTAACACCATCTATTTTACCGCTTTGGTCGTATGTTACAAAGAGCGGATTAATATCGCGCATGTCTTCTGCGATGAAACCAAAATCATGTTTCTCCCAATTTTCTTTGTGGTCTTTAAAATCAAAGGTAACAGGCTTCATCTCTAAAACCTCTTTCAGACCAAAAGAGGAAGGTTTAATGTTTTCTTTAAATCGCCTTGCTGAGGAGCAAGATGAGAGAGTATTACCGTTCCTACAAACGTGCGTCGCTGAACTTGCAGCAAACGCCCCAATATTGAGGGTACTATCGTGGTCAATGGTTGCCGCAATGACGGCACTTGTAGCACCGTTAGGTGTTACAAAAAATTCTATTTTGTTACCTTGCGCTGATGAAGTGTGATTTTGGGTTGCCCTAGTCTGGAAACCAGCATTTCCGGTGTTCCACCCCCCAGTGTGGTAACCGGTACCGAGATATCCACTTAGAATATCCCCATTCTGTGTTGCCGTAGGGGAATTGCTGGTGCCATTCGCACGCCTGGCAAAAACATGCAGAGTATTTCCATAATAATCAAAGTAACTATCTGCACTACCGGAAACATGTAGCAATCCGCTAGGTGTAGTTGTTCCAATTCCAACATTGCCCTGAATGACTACACCGTCTACTGGAGCCGTAACAATTCCAGCATAACTAGTTCCAATGGCTACAGCCCCAGAAAAATCACCAGAATTGGCAGCATTTGTCGTGGGAGTGGTCAGTAAAAGAAAAGCAAATGCGAGCAGATATATTTTCATAGCCAGATCCAAAAAACTAATTGCCGATGATTTGAATCATAACTGTTTTGTAATCAAACAGCGTAGTTTGAAGACCAGTATAAATACGCACTTGTGTTGTACTCATGGTTGTTGGCGCTGAACCACCACTAGCCACAGCCACAACCATTCCAGAAATATTGTTGTCGCCTAGCGTGCCCACAACCACGTAGTTGGTATCTGTCATCGAATTAGTAAAATTAATTGTATAATCACCCGCCGCATTTCTTGTTATGCTGGTGACATTAAATCCAGCATTTGGGCTATTCGTACCCGTCAAAGTTCCATCAAAATTGGCCCAAGCTTTTACGGGGCTTGTTCCACCCGAAGCTGATGCCCATGTTCCATCACCACGCCAAAAAGTACTGCTAGTAGCACCTGTTCCGCTATTGAAGTTTGATGTTGAGAGGTTGCCCGTTAGTGAGGCAGCAGGAACATTGGTTAAGCTTGCACCGCTACCACTGAATGTGGTCGCCTTGGCTGTTCCGACAACATCCAAAGGGGTGCTAGGAATGGAGCTTCCTACACCAACATTACCAGTTGCAGAATCCGAATACAGCGTTGTTGCTGCAAAAACCGGATATGCAAATAGACTAATGGCCAAAGCCAGCAAAAGCTTTTTCATGTTGCATCCTTAGTGCAGAGTGCCTTGAGGTAAGCTAGAACGGCTGTTAGCTAGTCTTCCTTCAAGACGGGGAGACCTGAAGTTTTTAGAAGAGGCTAAGACTTATGAAATAATCCTGACTGCTGACCTTAGGATGGTCAAGGATTTTTTTATTATAATCCACTCAAAAAGACAGCTATTACATACATGTTGTGCGTCAATAGTTAGCTTGCATATTGAATGATTGTATTATGAAAGTAGTGGGTTACATTTTTTAATACTTCGAATGTACTCCAAAGTCTCGCAAACATGGGATGTTTCTCCAGGTAATGACACAATACATTCAGCTTTTATCAAACCATATCGCACCAACACCATAGCTATAAGATCCCAATTCGCCCCTGCCGTAGATTGAATAACTGCGAGTGGCGAACGATAATGAAAGAAGCCTTCAGCCAATAGATCAAACTCTAACTCTTCCTCGGTTAGCTTTGGTATCGGATGTGCGACGTAACTCGCCCACCGAGCCCCCATGTAATATTTATCACAAAGTGGTTGCGCTATTGAATAATCATTCTCTAGTGAACAACTCAAAATGTATGACCAGTAAAGTGCGTACTCACCCCAAGATTGATGGATTTGTAAAAGCGCATCAGAAACCAATGCTGGCTTAAGCGGTGTATGGGGCATAGCCTCAATACGCGCACGCAAAGGAGCTGTAGCTCTACAATAAGCAGTATCCCACTGCATGATGCTTGAAATAAAATCAGCATTATATTTATTTTCTACAAAAGCAACGACATCGCGAACGTGCTTCACAATAAATATTTGCGGGGTAAACCCCATCATAGGCTCAGTATAGCGAATGTTTCCTGTAAGTTTGTCACAATTCTCTAACCAATATCGATTGTAATAGTTTTGACTCTTGTTGGTATGCAGAAATGGCCGCCCATCCTTGTCATACATGGCCGCTTCACCGCCGGGTAGAAAAAGACAGTCACAATCCAGTGTTAGATAAAAAGGCGTTTCAATAATTGAGGAGACTAATAGTTTAATTGCAACCTGGCGCCGATAGGGTTCTAATTTTTCTATATTTGTAAACTTTTCATCAGCGTAAAGCTCAGCCCCTAGCCCCACCGCTATCGGCGCCAGTTGGCTATAGTCCTTGGATGGACAAACAATAATGAAACGAGCTACCTTTTCCCAATTAGAAAGAAAACTGGGAAGTAAAACGTAATTTAACAATCTCATAGATTCTGGTGTCGCACGCGCAACTAGAACAAGGGTTGTTTTCTTGTTTGTCATAGAAACCCCGACGGCAAGTCTTTAATATAAGCATTATTAGCATCATTCCTTAATCGATGAAGCCAACTGTAGGGATAAACCTTAATAGTTTTTGAATTTACTGGAATGGCTTTTTGATCAAGGTATTCTTTCAATTTATATTCTGGGATCAAATCCATTCTTGTATTGTAGTTTTTTGCAATCAGTTCCCTGGTTATTTCATTTTTGAATTGATTGTAGTAGTCTGAAAACTTAAAAAAAACATCACTATAATGGGCCGGTACAACTGCAAATTGATCTGAGTATACTTTATTTAACAAGTCGAGATCATGATGATAGCGTGTTGGAACAATGATATCTTCTGTATATGAACATGGCTCACACATCACATTATCAAAACGACTACGGATGTAGTGACTATATTTTTTGGGAATCATGCGATATAATTCCTTTGCAAGATCAAATTGATGCATCCACGGAATATGCTGATCTGTTATTTCGACCGAGACAACAGATGCATGTGCGAGATTAGGGATATGCGACATTCGCTCAACAACTAGTTCTGGATCTACATGCTCTACCGTGTAGGCGCTCTTAAATAACCCAGGCAGAGCACCATATTTTTTTGCATAAATATTAATGCCCAAGGCATAAACATCCACATCAGCAAGGTGTTCCTTAAGGACAGGAAGTACTAGCGGCAGGTAAGTGGTATCCCCTGTAAGAAGAAGAGCTTTCATTTCAATGGATCCTAAAGTAACCCTGCGCCACAATGATCAGATAACTGCGAGAGTTGTCACAGCCAAACAATGATATATTATTTGATACAACCAACTATTCAACGCATTAGCATAGGCAATGATTTTGTGGTCTTTGTCTGATCATACTGTTACTTTGTGCCCACAATAAATCATGTAACTTTTAGACTTCACAATGCCAGCCTTTGGATCACGCACTCGTATTATTGCATTGGTTGGAGAAAATGAAAACCATGCCCTTTACAATGCCTCAGAAGGGCTTGGAGGGTTCTTTATGCTGCAAGGCTATCAACACCAAATCATCAATATGATGGGCTTAGATGGAGGCACACAATTAACCACGGCCCTTAAAACTGGTGATATCGCCTTTGTTTATGGTTTTGCAGGAGTGGGAAGTCAACTGAGTGATTCAAAAAGCGTCAATTTATGGACAGCATACCAGGTTCCCTTCTTATCCTTCTGGCATGATCATCCGGCCTACAATTATCGCCAACATATTGTGCCTAGCCCCTATATTTTGAATTGTTACCATGTGCAAGATCATCTTCAAGTTCGGGAACGTTATCTACCTTCTGTAAATTCTGCTACTTTATTGCATTCAGCAGCAGGCCCCAATCCGCCTGCCCGCGCTCATCCCTGGAAAAAAAGAAGTCGCAAATTCCTCTACGTGAAAACCGCATATCAACCTGAACAGATAGCTGCAAAATGGGAAGAATACCCTCTCTTGCTACGAAACGTTCTTTGGGATCTGGTCGAGCAAGCACAAAAAGACCGTAACCTTGACCTTGCTGCTGCTGCAGAAATCTTATTTCATAAAAATGATCACCCCATTACCGATCTTGATGCGTTCATGGGTGTAATCCAAGAGGTGGATCATTATATTCGTGCGTGGCGTAGTGATCGTCTAGCCAGAGCACTCCTGGCATGGCCATCTGACATTTTTGGTCGAGGCTGGGATTACCTATCAGGGCAACCATCAAAGGCAACTATACACCCCGCCTTTCCAAGCTGGCAGTTAGCACCTACAGCATTGCGTTACAGGCTTGTAGCTAATTCCAATCCTCTTTGGCGTGACGGAATTCATGAACGTGTTATTGTTGGAATAGCTACGGGATGCGTGACATTGACCGATCACACAATAAAGAGTGATAAAATTTTTGGTGATCTACCAAATTATGTCGGCCTTGAATGGACGGACGACATTCAGCAGTCTTTAGAAACAGCCTGGGAAAAGGCATATGATGATGCGGATTATCTAGAGGCGAGCGAACAAAGGGTGATTCAGCAAGAATATACTCAAGAAAATTTTATGCGCCCTCTTGAAAAAGCTATAACAAACCTTCTCAATAGAGCTTCAACCTCATTCCAAATAATCAACTCTTGACTGCCTTCCCAGCTCATATAAATGTCAAAGCGTGTTTTGAGCTCGAGCAATTTTGTCGTGTTCGCTTTCCCATAAAAGGCTTATTATGAAAATTGGCATTATCGGTGCAGGATGGTATGGATGCCATTTAGCGTCCACTCTTATCCGTCATAAACATGAAGTTGTGCTTTATGAAGCTGGAGATGAGGTCTTACAAAGAGCATCCTCCCTCAATCAAGCCCGACTACACGCCGGATACCACTACCCACGCAGTTTTGCCACCCGAACGGAAACTGCAGAATGTTTTAAGCGTTTTTGTTATACCTATCCTCAGTTCACCAAAGCAATTGATAACAATATTTATGCGGTTTCTATCGTGCATTCCGTTATGGATTTTAGGACTTACACACAAATCATGGGAAATCTCGGGCTGCAATTCACTGAAGTAAACCCCGGGTCATTCGGCTTGACTAATATAGAGGGAGCATTGGCAACCGAGGAACGCGGCCTGGATTTCGACATTGCACGCAAATACTTCCGAGAAAATCTCGGTTCCGCCTTACACCTCGGCCAAAGAATAACGGGAATACGTGAAACACCAAAGCAAGTTGAAATTAATGGTGAATGTTATGATGTGGTTATTAATTGTACATGGTGCTCACTTGATACTGGCACCACCGTCCCAGGCTTATTTTTCGAACCAACTACCCTATTCTATTATGAAGCTACCGAACCATTTTATGGTGCGCTAACAACAATGGATGGTAATTGTTTTTCAGTTTATCCTTATCAAAATAACATTTACACTCTATCACACGTGAAATACACACCACGCGGACAATTTAACAACTTTAATGCGGCGCACGCCGTTAATGAGAATATGACGAAAGCCTACTTCGATGCTATTCGCCAACAAATACTCAACGAAGTCATTTATGAATTTCCGTCATTTTTGGATCGCTTTCGCTATTTGGATGTCCAAAAGTCAATAAAAACAAAATATCCTAACGAGCGCGCCAGTCGGGAAACAATCGTCACACGGCATGATCGCGTTATCAATGTTCTATCCGGAAAGATTGATACTATTTTTGTCGCAGAGGATATTGTTTTGAATACAGTACAGACTTTGCAAGATTCTTACCATCCATCAGGGAATGCCACATGAACGATGGCCACCGGTTAAGCATTCCTGCATTGGCTGAATGGCTTGACCAAACAGATACTATCAATCACTTCCGCCTAACTCGTCAGCACATTGATTTGGGGATTATTGCTTGCACTGACACGCCATCTGTAGCGCTATTACAAAAGGCCTGCGATTGCATCCGATCCTCAACACGCCGCATTCCCCTGAATCCTGATGAAAAAATGCATTCCCAAGAAAGATTACAGGCCCTACACAAAGCTGCAAAAACAAAAGATGCTGATGCATATAGCCGCAACCTAGCTGCCGCTATCCTTTACCTAACACTACCACAAACTATCCATCCAGACCCTAGCCTATGTCAGCCATGGCTGGCTCAAATAATTTCCTCTGCCGTGACAGGTGTTGCACTGATCAGTATCAGCGATGACGAGCAGGTTACTTTGCAGGCCATGAACTGGTGTATGCGCCTAGCTAAGGATATGAAAAAAGCTTATGAAAATGGTTCTTTGATCGGTAAAGAAGAAGCATGGAAGAATGCCTGGTTGCCATTGCTTGGCTTCGATATTACAGCCATCTATTTTTATTCTAGCACTTTCAGTCTAAAAAAGTTTGCCGAAATGTTCGGACAATTTCGTGCTGAAGCCTTCGCTGCCATTCCACCTGTTGCTGAAGGACGTAAATTACGAATTATAGGCTCTATTCCCGCCAAATCTCCCAATAATAAACGGTGGCGGATCGCCCTATTTTGTTCACACCCAACAGCTCACGGCCATGGTTTACCGCATTTTATTTGGTGGCTTGCCTCTATGGATCGCGAGCGTTTTGAGCCAGTTCTTATTCTGCACCAAACTTCCGATAATGCGGTTCATATCGAAGAATTATTACAACATTACCCTGTTCTGCAGGACTATGCTCCCATTATTATTGCGGGCAGTAGTAATTTAAAGGAACTAGCTGATTTTGATTTTGATCTTTTATATAATTTTGATGACTTGTGTAATGGACGTAATGAATATCCAGCCTATCTGCGTGTGGCCCACAAACAAATAACTGCCTTTTATACACCGGCGACAACTGGATGCATTGAAATGGATCATTTTATTACATCCCCTGACCTTGATCCAAAAACCGATAATGAATTCACGGAAAAAGTAGTTTTAAGCCAGGGAATGCCCTTTTGTTTCCATTATGCAAGTTATTTTGCAAACGCTCTTCCAATAAAATGGAGTGACAACACTATTCCTGAAGATAGCATTGTTTATACAATGGGAGCATCCATGCTTACTAAACTGCGTCCAGAATTTATAGATGCTCTCTTTGAGATACTGAAGCAGATACCCAAAGCTGTGTGTGTCGTCATGCCATCGACACGCCCAAAAGATCGCGTTCATTTAACTGAATATATGGTTCGCAAATGCCATGAAGCAGGGATTACACCTGACCGTCTTCGTTTTTATCCCGTGGCCGGAAGGTCGCTTCTCCATAACATGATCAAGCGCAGCGACATTTTTCTGGATTTCTTTCCGTTCTCAGGAACCAATAACATTCTGGACCCATTAGCTGTTGGCACTCCTTGTGTTACTCTATGTCCACCCTATGGCTTCAGTCGCAATAGGATCGCCGCGGCAATTTTGCGAACGCTCGGTTTAAATGAACTGATAGCTACAACACCAAATGAATATGTTGAGCTTGCCGTCAAACTGGGGAACAACGCTCAATTACGGCAATCAATCAAATTGCGCATGGGCAACCAAAAGCTTGTGAACAGCCCACTCTGCAATGGTCCAGCTTTTGTGGCACGCATGGAAGATGTCATAGAAAATATTCTGCTGGATTCACGGAAAAAGGCTACAGCATAATGAATATCTTGCGTGAACAGCTTGATAAAGATTTTAGCGATTTCGGTAAACGTCCTTCTCTTGGAACGGATACGTTGATACGAGATTTTATGTTTGAGTGTTTTCGTCCCTATTTACCAACATCGCCTCAAGGACGAGCCGTTGCCGTTGGATTACAAAATGCCCGCGAATCTGCTTTGATAGCTCAACATTATGAAAGCCAACTTATTTTGAATGCTTCTGGTGGCATACTTGAAAGTCTTGCGCTTGACACCCCTCATTATACCTTTGAATTGGCCTTTGGGTCACCTGAAAAACTAACTGAACATGGCCGGTTTGATGGTGTGTTTTCGATTCACACCTTTAATTTTGTTGAACGGCCAGATGTTATTCTTACCAAGATGCGTGAATCACTTAACGAGGGAGGAAAACTTTTTCTTGGAGTTCAGAATGCCACAGCTGGTACACGCCAGATGGCATTGTCCATGGGGTTCATCAATCACTTACAGGATGTTCCCCCTGCTATGCAGCGCAGGGGGCAGCTGCGTTTTATGGATCTGGAGATGTTACAGGATATAATAAAGGAAGCTGGTTTTAGAAAGCTAGATACTGGCGGAATTCTTTTAAAAACATTAACGGAGGCACAAACAGGAGCCCTGCTAGCTCAAGGATTGGTAGGGGAACCTTATTTGCGCGCGCTTTTTGAACTTGGGCGGCGCTATCCTGAACTCTGCGCCAGTGTCTATGTGGTGGCAGAAAAGATCTAATGCTTTTAAAATATAAAAACTAATTTATTCATGATTGCCTTAATGATAACCAGTCATTCAACGCATCCAAAGGCACCGATCTGCCCTCGAAGTCAAAAACTTCAAAACGGAAACCTCTTATACGAGATAATTCATCAAAACAATTGACACTCCAGCCCCATGCCATGCTGCGTAGGGAAAGAACAATTCCTTCAGCAGGCATAAACATTGCATTCGCCAGTGCCGCACCCTCTAAGGCGACTAAAATTTTTGTATCGGCAAATATCTCAATTTGCTCCTGAAGTGATAACTCCTCAGGTACCATGATTTCAAAGCCTCGCGCTGCAAGCATAGATTCAATTTCCTGTTCATTATCTGGACGACGCGCTGTACGGCGCCGCGATGCATAAATTTTTCTTGACGCTTGTGTGGATTTGGAATGGATTTCATTCATTAGGCGTTGCCGCGCAAATTCTATCCCCAAATCATCTAATGACATATCATAATGACGAAACTCAGGAGACAAATGTGATTTGAAATATCTTAAATTCTGAAATTGGGTGCGTGGAGCAATGCAGTAAGCTTCGTGTATAGTGGCTGTGCAACCCTCACCAATTGTAATAATTTTGTCGGCTCCGTATCCAGCGCGAGAAAAAATATCACGTATGGAAGGCAAAAGAGAATCCACAGCTAGAATATAAAAATCCTTGCCTAAAACAGCTTCAGCATCCTCTAGCTGAGGAATAATATCGTGAAGTACGTGACCATAATTATTCCAATATCCTAATACAACTACAGGCTGCTCAATTCGACAAGATGGCTGGGGCAAAACTGACAAAGAACCGCCATTAGCCTCTAGAAAAATATATGGTGAAGGAAGAGTTGTAGGCATGTAGGGCCCAACATATTCCCTCCACATACCTTCATGTAACCAAGGAACATCTCCTTTTGCAGAACGTATCCAAAGAGACATTCCCGCATCAAACGCCACGGCCTCATTCAATTTTACCATATTTCTTGGAGCTACCCGAGCAGGAATAATTTGCGGCACCTCAGCACCGTATACGGAAGGTAAATACTTTCGAGGATTTGATGACAAAGAAGCCACTACTTCATTTTTGTGTGGCCAATCCGAGAGCGACCTAAATGTTGCCGCACTAATATTTAGATATTTTTGTACAGGATGCTCTGGATTACCAGTAATGGCCTCAAGAAAAGCACTCTGGAGACTGCTAGCTTTTGGCATTGCCTTAGTTAAAACAGAAGATAAATGATAATTTCCGACCGCATCCACTAAAGCATTCCAAGCAAACATATTAGAAGGATCAGCATTTAGAATGGCGCGAAATTGGCTCTGTATTCTTTTTTCTTCGGCATGAAGTTGACGATAGGTATCACGACCTTTCTCGAAGTCCCCCACACTCCATAAACGCTCACCTTTTTGTCGCAAGGAAGCCAGTAATGCTCGTGAGTGAACAGAGGCCAAGCGTATTTCTTCACCTACACCAGCATGGCTTGGTATTGTTTCAAGAGCTAACTCCCCTTGGTTCAGCATAACCAACGCCTCACATAGACGCAGCTGAGCAGCAAAGTGAGTGTTGTCCTTATGTAATATAGTTCGAGCATATTGCGCCGCGGCGCGCGGCATTTGACGCTTTAGATAGATATCAAGCATCTCCAACTGAGCTTGAGGAGAACCCGCATCAGCCAAAGGAAGCAAAAGCTTGCTAGCTGCGGCTAAATGACATGCTGTAATTAGGTGCTTTACGCGTTCAGTAGTCACTTGATTCTACCCTGTTTATAAAAAAATATACTACCGACACATTTCTCAATGTATACGATATGACATCAAGTGAAAAGAAATAGAATGAAAATGCTATTAGTTGCCAGGCTAATTGAATGAAATACTTATCTGGACAGTTTATATCCTACGGTTAGGATTACCAATCACTCATATATTGCGTAATGGACCCTATCCTGTGACGACACCAAAACTGTATGATCAGCGGCTCATAGCAGCAGTACATGCAATAGCCTCTGGCAACATTAAGTTACTGTCACTTGATGTGTTTGATACATTACTTATTCGTCGCGTCCCAAGACCACCGGATGCCTTCTTACAACTTGGGCGAAAACTAAGAGAGAAGAACTTACTTGAGCCCACTCAGACACCCGATAGTTTTGCCGCTGTTCGATATCAAACCGAATATGTTGCGCGAGATATACAACAGCGAGCGCATGGTAACCGTGAAGTCACGTTAGGAGAGATTTACGATATATTCCCCAAACATATAGTACGCATGAGCCCGGGGGAACTTATTGCTGCTGAAATTACAACGGAGATTAAGCTTTGCTTCTCCAACCCCGATATCATTCAGATAGCTCATTTTGCTAAGCAACATCACATCAGGTTAGCTTTAATTAGTAACAGTTATTTTAGTGAAAAAACTCTACGAAAATTTATAAAAACTAAAGCGCCAGATTTTCCAGTGTTTGATAATTTTTTTGTTTCTAGTGAATACCGGCGAGGAAAACGTGACGGCTTAATGCAATTGATGCTGAACAAGTTATCCATTAAGCCCAGCGAATGTCTACATATTGGTGATGACCCAATTAGTGATCGAGATACAGCAAAAAAACTGGGAATTCCCTGCATTTATATTGGCCACAACGAAGAAGACTTTTCATTACGCCTTACCGAAGAACATCCCATTCAATGGCATGAGCGCACCTCTCATTTTGGTGACGATAATGGTGACTACGGTCTGACCTGGTTACGCCGCCAGGCTGGGTTCTGGCCTACCCATAGTTTCAACGCACAAGATGAAGCCTTCTATAGGTATGGATCCTGTATGCTTGGGCCACTTCTAATTGGTTTTGCCGGGTGGGTACACACACGTATCACAGCTGAAAAGGCTAAGATCCTATATGGAGT
>JBASWO010000094.1:0-4669 GCA_049276515.1 Alphaproteobacteria bacterium | reverse complement strand
ACCTTTAGCTGAGCTTTACCGCGTTATGGTGCCACCCGGTATTCGCAATCGTATGTTTGGTATCATCAGCAACATGCGTGAGCCTAATATTTTTGTGAATAATGTCTTGCAGGGTGAATTTAATAAGGCCGGCATCAGTTTGGGACGTCTTGTTGTGAATAGTACTCTGGGTATCGGCGGCATGTGGGATGTGGCGAGCAATTGGGATTGGCGCCAACAGACAGGTGATTTTGGGCAGACGCTTGCTGTATGGGGAGCAGGTGAGGGGCCTTATTTAATGTTGCCGATTTATGGTCCATCCAATGTACGTGATGCCATAGGTCGTGGTGTCGATATGGCTATGTCACCTTGGCAGTACTTAGCCTGGATGGATAGCACAACAACGCTGATCAATTTTGAAGTCGCTTCACTCGGAGCAGATGGCATCGTTCGGCGTGAGAAGAATATCGAAAACATCGATGCTTTGCGTACAGGTACGCTTGATCCTTACGCTAATTTCCGCAGCGCCTATCAGCAATATCGCCGTAAGCAAGTAGGGCAGAGTGAGATTGTCGATTTTGATAAAGCTGAATAGGTTTTGTAAAATACTGGCGGCGTGCAGTTGCCTAACTTGGCTACTCGCCTAGCTTGCAAGCATTGATTTTATTGGGATTATCTCTTGACGTCATAGACGTTGATGGTTTTCCTTGCAAAGGAAACGGCGTTTTTTTTGGTACGGGGTTTCGTGTCCTTAAGACGGAGTTTCTTTATTAAATTGTGAAAACCAAATTTTTGCACGCATCATCGCATATCGAAACCAAGAATATTCTTTTATCTGTTTCCTAAAATCTAATTCAAGATTGAAATATTGATCGCTATTACGTTCCCTGAGAAAACATATATCGCTATATAAATCTTTAAAATTATAATATGGAACTCTGATATAAAAAATTGGTTCATATTCAATTTTTTCTTCAAAATCAAAATTAACGATATTGATAAAGGGCAAGTGAATCACTAGGCATTTATCTTTATGTTCGGTGAAATGTTTGTAAACGCCGCCGGAGGGGGCAAAGAAAAACACACCCTCCCGATCCACATAAGCACTTGTATTTGAGAACCATAAATGTTCTTGAAAATATATGCCTGTATTGTTTATCCAGCTTGCGCCGAGAATGTGCTGATCATGATATTCAATACGCAAAAGGTGTTTATAAGCATCATTTGAAATTTGGCTGGGATAATTCTTCCAGTAAATGAATCTAACACCTATGTCTTTTATTCCATTCTTGTGCTTTTCTAAAGCATAGTTTTCCAGCTTCGGCTCTATGCGTTCTCTAAAATGTAGATTTGATTCTATTTTTTCTGTTGTAGAAAGAAAATCCCTAGCTTTTAAAAATTTTATAAATTTGAAAAGGGCAATAAAGAATGGAATGACACCAAGAAAAAAAACTGTGTCTTGGATCAAATCAATCCATGGTTTCCAGTGATCATGCGCAATTAAAAGATATTCCATGTTTTACTGGGATTTTTCATTATCAGCGGCTTCCCAATACATTTGTTCAATTGCTTTTGAGGAAACCAGTCCGCTGTTCATGAAATCTAAAAAATTTCCGCAATCTCTTAAGGTTTGAATGCTGTACCGCGTTGATACTGCAAATGCCTTAGGGTCGGATGCCGCGTGAGCAGCTATAGCTTGGTCATCATCGTAGAATGACTGAAAATCATTCCATTCTTCTGCGGTCTTTAGCGGAAGCTTTCTTAACTTCTTCTTGGTTTCATTAACCAAGTCTTTGTTCATTAAATAGGCGCTTAGCAAATGAGCCGGCGCATTTTTTAAGCGTTCCAGCCAAACCGCTAGAGGGAGACCTAAGGCCAAAAACAAAAACGCAATGATAAAATTCGCTTCGGTAGTTTCTGCGATTATCCATGCCAGTAGCGCGCTGGTAATCAGCGAGAATAGCCATCTTAAAGTTCTGAATTTTAACTGCACAAATTCCATGATCTTCAACAACCCTGACTTAAAGTTTTTTCATTGTTCTTCTTCAGTGCAGTAACACAACTTCTACACCAACCTATTGACTAAACAAGCTCCGTACTAGTACGGAGCTACCATAAATTTCTACCAAAAATGGCATCTACATGCCACCCCGCCGTGCAAGTCAGAATGTGCAAGGTGCACAGCTTTCCTTGCAAGGTGTTGAAGCTGTGCGGCTTTTTTCAACGCCCCAAAATCATATATGAAGTTGGTTCTAAAAAATAATGGCGGTGTGAATAACGCTGATAATTAAACATACTCTGAAGAGCAAAATCCAGCGTTATTATTGTCGGTTTCTAGGGGACCATTAAAGAGCTGACGGCTTTTTTGGCCGTCAGTTCTCATTGCTAGTTTCTATGCAGACATACATTATCGGTTTGCCGCCTCCACCACCACAGCATGCGCGAATCTTAAAGTTTCACGATCTTTAATCTTAAGGCATTTGCAATCACCGACACCGAGCTGAGCGCCATCGCTGCCGCCGCCATAACTGGACTGAGCAATACACCAAAGACGGGATAGAGAATACCTGCCGCCACCGGAACCCCAGCTATGTTGTAGATGAAGGCAAAGAACAGATTCTGGCGAATATTGCTCATCACAGCCTCTGAGAGTATGCGCGTCTTGGCAATGCCCATCAAATCGCCTCTTAATAGTGTCACGCCCGCGCTTTCCATCGCCACGTCCGTGCCAGTCCCCATGGCGATACCGATGTCGGCGGCGGCTAGGGCTGGAGCGTCATTCGTGCCATCTCCCGCCATAGCCACAACACGTCCTTCGTTTTGCATTTTCTTGACGATGCGCCCCTTATCTTCGGGCAGGACTTCGGCTTCGACCTCGTCAATGCCCAGCTGACGCGCCACGGCCTGCGCGGTCGTTTTATTATCGCCCGTGAGCATCACCACGCGGATTCCGGCGTTTCGCAGTTCTTTGACCGCTTGCGGCGTGGTGGCCTTGATCGGGTCGGCAATCGCCAGAAGCCCTGCCGCTTTGCCGTCAACCGCCGCGAATATCACCGTCGCGCCATCTTTCCGCAAAGCATCGCCCTCGGTTTCCAAAGCAGAAACATCCACACCCAGATCGTTCATCATCTTGATATTGCCAAGCGCCACCGTGCGGCCAGAAACTTTGCCAACCACGCCTTTTCCGGTGGGCGAGTCAAACTCATCCGCCTTGGCGATAGAGAGGCCTTTTTCATTTGCCGCTACGACAACCGCATACGCCAGCGGATGTTCACTGCTTTGTTCCAAAGACGCCGCCAGGGACAACAAATCGTCTTCGGACATTCCTTGAGCGACAACGCGGGTCACCTTTGGTTTGCCTTCGGTGAGCGTTCCCGTCTTATCGACGACAAGTGTATCGACCCTTTCCATTCGCTCTAATGTTTCGGCGTTCTTGATCAAAACGCCAGCCTGCGCGCCGCGTCCGACGCCGACCATGATCGACATCGGCGTGGCCAGGCCAAGGGCGCATGGGCAAGCGATAATCAGAACGCTGACCGCCGTGATCAGACCGTAACTAAAAGCAGGCGATGGGCCGAAGGCAAACCACACGATAAAGGCCACGATGGCGACAAGGATGACGGCTGGCACAAACCAGGCCGCGACTTGATCGGCCAGCCTTTGAATGGGCGCACGGCTGCGCTGCGCTTCCGCGACCATCTGCACGATGCGGGACAGCATAGTGTCGCCGCCCACGCGCTCGGCCTTCATGATAAAGCCGCCCGTCTGATTCATCGTGCCGCCGATCAGGCTTGAGTCTTTTTCCTTCATGACGGGCATGGATTCGCCCGTGACCATGGATTCATCCACCGCGCTTTTACCTTCGACGACCACGCCGTCAACGGGAACCGCTTCGCCTGGACGCACGCGCAAAAGATCGCCTGCGTGAACGTGACCAAGCTGGATATCCTCTTCCGTGCCGTCCGCGTTGATCCGGCGGGCTGTTTTGGGCGATAGGTTTAAAAGCGCCTTGATCGCGCTTCCCGTTTTTTCCCGCGCGCGCAGTTCCAGAACCTGTCCCAGTAACACAAGCACCGTGATCACGGCGGCAGCTTCGAAATAGACGGGAACAGAGCCGTCCATGCGGCGAAACCCGTCGGGGAACACATCCGGCATCAGCGTGGCGACAATGCTGTAAAGCCAGGCTACGCCAGTCCCGATGGCGATCAGCGTGAACATATTTAGATGGCGCGAGATGATGGAAGACCAGCCGCGCGTGAAAAACGGCCAGCCCGCCCACAGCACGACAGGCGTTGCCAGCGCCAGTTGGATCCAGTTGGAGGTCGCGCCCGTCACGAAGTGAAGATTGGTCAAATGCGCGCCCATTTCCAACATGAAAACCGGAAGCGTCAAAACAAGACTGATCCAAAAACGGCGCGTCATATCGATCAGCTCGTGGTTCGGGCCTTCTTCGCCCGTCATAATTTCAGGTTCCAAGGCCATGCCGCAGATGGGGCAGTTGCCAGGCCCGACCTGACGGACTTGTGGGTGCATAGGGCAGATATAAATCGTTCCCGCTGGCGCGTCCGCAATCGGAGCTTTGGCTTGGTGATCATGCCCGTGCATTGCGCAGCAGGAACCATGCGAAGGCTTTTCTTCGGTCTTCTTATGATCATGATGATGATGCGAATGATCGGTCATGGCTGATGCT
>JBASWO010000093.1:0-4558 GCA_049276515.1 Alphaproteobacteria bacterium | reverse complement strand
TTCATATTCAGTACGGCGTGTAATGACTTTTTCACGGAACTCGATGAAGGCGTTCAGCACGTCCTTCAAATTCATTTGCATCGGACGGCCATTATGCAGTGCCAGCAAATTGACCGGGAAATTAGTTTGCAACTGTGTGTGAGCGTAAAGCTGATTCAAAACAATATCACCCATAGCGTCGCGCTTAAGCTCAATCACGACACGCACGCCATCACGATCAGACTCGTCACGCAAATCGCTAATGCCCTCAATGATCTTTTCATTGACGCATTCTGAGATACGTTCGATCAAGCGAACCTTATTCACCTGATAAGGAATTTCCGTAACGATGATAGCCTGACGATCTTTACGGATTTCTTCAAAATTAGTGCGGGCGCGCATCGTCACGCTGCCGCGGCCAGTAAAGGCAGCTGCCTTACAGCCCATTTGACCTAAAATCGTGCCGCCAGTTGGGAAATCAGGGCCCGGCACAATTTCGATTAACTCTTCAAGACTGATATCTGGATTTTTAATCGTGGCGAGTGTTGCATCAATCACTTCACCAAGATTGTGCGGCGGAATATTGGTCGCCATACCGACAGCAATACCGCCGGCACCATTAACCAGAAGGTTCGGATAGCGCGCTGGAAGAACATCGGGCTCGTTTTGGGATTCGTCATAGTTGGGATGGAAATCAACTGTGTCTTTATCAATATCTTCTAATAATGTTTCAGCAGCCTTTGCGAGACGCGCTTCGGTATAACGCATAGCAGCTGCGTTATCGCCATCCATTGAGCCGAAATTGCCTTGGCCATCAATGAGTGGAAGGCGCATTGAGAAATCTTGCGCCATACGAACCATGGCATCATAAATCGCGCTATCACCATGGGGATGGTACTTACCCATGACGTCACCGACGATACGCGCCGATTTCTTATAGGGCTTGGTGCTGTCGTAGCCACCCTCTTTCATCGCGAACAAAATGCGGCGATGCACAGGCTTTAAACCGTCACGAACATCTGGCAAGGCGCGTGATACGATTACGCTCATCGCGTAATCGAGATACGACCGCTTCATTTCATCTTCGATTGTAATCGTCGTAATGTCAGATGGTGGTAATGGCGCGGCGTTGTTATCGGTCACAATTTTGTCCTGCAATAGCGTGAATCAGCGCCCAAAAAGAGCCCGCAGAAAGTAGCATTTTGGCGGGTAGCCACCAAGCGAAAAGATTAAGAATTTACTATATAAGTCAATAGCTTATGCGGCACTCAATGTACCATCTTTGATGATAACGGTTTTACCCATTCTTTGCGCCAAATCATGGTTATGTGTGGCCATCAGTAACGCAAGATTTTGAGTTTTGACGAGATTTTGCAAAACACCAAAAACATGATCCGCCGTATGCGGATCAAGATTGCCTGTGGGCTCATCGGCGATCAAAAGCTTTGGTTTATTAGCAAGCGCCCGCGCTAAAGCGACACGCTGCTGCTCACCACCCGATAATTGAGCCGGACGATGTGTAGCACGCGCTTTCAATTCAATAAGCTCTAAAAGTTCATAAGCACGCTCTGTTGCCACTTTGCGCGCAACACCTGCGATCATTTGCGGCAGCATTATATTTTCCATCGCTGAAAATTCAGGCAGCAAATGATGCGATTGATAGACAAAGCCGATTGTCTCACGTCTCAGGGCCGTTCTGCCTGCATCATCCAATTTACTCGCTTCTTTGCCGCCAATCATGATGCTTCCACTATCAGGACGCTCTAAAAGACCAGCCGTATGTAATAAAGTTGATTTGCCGGAGCCTGAAGGCCCGATCATAGCCACCAGCTCACCTGCATAAATTTCGAGATTGCAGCCGCGCAAAACATGCAGCGTTTCGCCTGCTTGTTTGAAGCTGCGCTGAATATCACGCAATTGAAGGACCGCATTACTCATAACGCAAAGCCTCAACAGGATCTAATTTTGCGGCCCGCCATGATGGGTATAAAGTTGCAGCAAAGGATAGTCCAAGCGCCATGAGAACAACTTGTGTCACCTCACCCCAATCCACAACGGATGGCATATGGGTAAGGAAATAGACCTCTGGCGCGAAGGGATCTGTTTGCGTGATCTGTTGGACGATCTGCCGGAGCCCTTCGATATTATGAGCTACAAAAACACCCAACAAAAGCCCGGCAGCAGTGCCAATAAGGCCGATACTAGCGCCATTCAAAAAGAAGATACGCATAATCATGCCGCGTGTCGCACCCATGGTGCGCAAAATCGCAATATCCTGCCCCTTATCTTTTACGAGCATGATCAGGCTTGAGATGATGTTAAAAGCAGCAACAAGAATAATCATCGTTAAAATAAGGAACATCACATTGCGCTCAACCTGAAGCGCCGTGACAAAGCTAGAATTATTTTGCTGCCAATCTAAAAGACGCAGAGGTTTCTCATCCGCAGCCGCTGCAATTATAGCGCCGCGCATAGGCTTTAAATTCTGAGGATCTTTAATAAAAATCTCGAGCGCTGTGACGTTTTGTCCCATTAAAAAGAATGCTTGGGCACTTTCAAGCGGCATGAAGATAAAATTATTGTCATATTCAAACATACCTACATCAAAGATGGCAGCGATCTTATAGCCACGCAGCCGCGGCGCCGCACCAAAGACGGTCGTTTTACTGACAGGTGATATAAGAGTGATACTGTCGCCGACACGCACTTCAAGACGCTGCGCCATACGAATGCCTATAGCGATTTGGTCATCGCCAAAGTCATTTAAGGAACCCTCTTTGATATGCTCTGCAATACTGGGGCGTTGCCGGATAGATTCTGGTGTAACACCGCGTACATAAACGCCAGACGCTGCACCATCTTTAGAAACCAGAGCCTGCCCTTCAATGGTCGGGGAAACATGCGTGACGTCAGGAACGAGCTTAATTCGCTCTAAAAGCGGCTCATAATCATAGAGAGGCCCCTGCATGGCATAAATATTCATATGTCCATTGAGGCCAAGAACGCGCTGGAATAACTCCATTCTGAAGCCGTTCATCACCGACATCACAACAATGAGTGTCGCCACGCCAAGCGCGATACCTATTAATGAGAACCAGCCAATAACAGAAATAAAACCCTCTTGCCGGCGGGCACGTAGATACCGCATCGACACGAGGCGCTCAAAGGGCGAGAAAATCATCAGTAAGCTCGCGCGAAAATAACGTCTTGGGTGGCAGGCTTGCCAGTCAGAACGCACACACCTTCTTTGCCATCCTGATCAAAAGGCACGCACCGAATAGTCACGGCATGCTCATCCATCAGCTTGAGTGAGGCTGGATCACCGGACCATTTAGCCCGCACAAAACCTTGGCCGCTGACAAAGGTATTATCAGCATCCTTTGAGAAATACGCATCAAACTCTGCCTTGGTTTTGATGTTCGTCACCGTACGCTGTTTTTGATAAGCCAACGCCTGATCAAAAAGGTTCTTTTGCATACCATCAAGTTCAGTAGATGCGGCTGCTACAAATTCATCGCGCGGAATGAAACGTTTACCATCGGCCATTTTATCGCGGCGGATCAGACATACCTTCCCTTCACCAACATCGCGCGGACCCACTTCGATCAAGAGAGGAACACCTTTTTTGATCCATTCCCATTTCTTATCAGCTCCCGAAATATCACGCGCATCAATACGTACGCGTAAGGGCTGGCCATTATAGGTTTGCTGCATGAGATCAGCGCGCAGTTTCTCGCAATAGGCTGTTACAGCCTTCTTATCTGTATCTTCCCGCATAATTGGAATGATCATGACCTGTTGAGGCGCCACTTTAGGCGGCATCCGCATACCATCATCATCCGCATGCGTCATTACAAGTGCGCCTAAAAGACGTGTTGATGAACCCCATGAGGTTGTATGGACATGCTCAACATTGCCATCACGCCCCTGAAACTTGATGCCAATGGATTTTGAGAAGTTTTGACCAAGATAATGTGATGTTCCGGCCTGCAAGGCGCGACCATCTTGCATCATGGCTTCAATACTAAAGCTATTGACGGCACCCGGAAAACGCTCATTGGCTGGTTTTTCACCGGGCACAACAGGAACAGCCAAGGTTTCTTCAGAAAATTCTTGATAGACTTTATGCATGAGAAGCGTCTCAGCCATCGCCTCATCTTTGGTCTCATGCGCTGTATGGCCTTCTTGCCAAAGGAATTCAGCGGTGCGCAAAAGAATACGGGGGCGCATTTCCCAACGCACAACATTCGCCCATTGATTTAAAAGCAAGGGCAGATCGCGATAGGATTCAATCCATTTCGACATCGCCTCACCGATAACGGTTTCGGATGTCGGACGAACAACAAGCGGTTCTTCCAATTCACCATCAGGCACCAGCTTGCCATCCTTCATACTGAGGCGGTGATGCGTAACGACGGCCATTTCTTTGGCGAAGCCTTCGACATGTTCAGCTTCTTTTTGAAAATAGCTAAGTGGAATAAAAAGCGGGAAATAACAATTATCGTGACCAGTTTCTTTAAAACGGCGATCAAGATCGCGTTGCATGAGTTCCCAAGCGCCATAGCCCCAGGGCTTAATC
>JBASWO010000092.1:0-7004 GCA_049276515.1 Alphaproteobacteria bacterium | reverse complement strand
AAAAGGCCATCAAACTATGCAATTGTGGTATTATGTTGTTTGCTGGCGACAAGGTTTGGTCCTTGGTGAACCAACTGCGCGATACTAATAGTAAGCAAGAATTCTATCTTACTGACTGTATTGCTTTAGCTACTAAAGCGGGCGATATATGCGTAGTAGCCGAGATGCCAGCTGATGAAGTATTGGGTATTAATAGTCGAATTGAACTAGCGGAAGCGGAGCGACTTATGCAGCAGCGTTTGCGTGAAGAAGCCATGAAAAATGGTGCAACTTTAGTTGATCCAGACACAGTTTATTTATCTGCTGACACCAAGATTGGTCGCGATGTTGTCATTGGTCCTAATGTCTTTATTGGTCCTGGTGTTGAAATTGGTGACAAGGTTGAGATTAAACCTTTCTGCCATTTAGAGCAGGTTCGTGTGGAGGAGGGGGCCGTTGTTGGACCTTTCGCACGGTTACGCCCTGGTAGCGTAATTGGTGCCGGCGCTCACATTGGTAATTTCGTTGAGATTAAAAATGCTGAGGTTGGCAGAGGCGCCAAAATTAATCATTTGTCCTATATTGGCGATGCCTTTGTTGGGGAGAAAGCCAATATTGGAGCCGGCACGATAACTTGTAACTATGATGGTTATCGTAAGAGCCATACTCATATTGGAGCTGGTACTTTTATTGGATCAAACAGCTCGTTGGTCGCGCCCGTCAAAGTGGGAGACGGTGCTTATGTAGGGGCTGGAAGTGTTATTACGCAAGAAGTGCCCTCAAATACTCTTGCTGTCGCGCGCGGCCGCCAAGCGAATATTGATGATTGGGCGCGGCGCTTTCGTGAAGATCAAGAAGCGCGCAAAAAATAGCTACGCCCTCAATCGCTATTTGAAACTTGTTGGTTAAGCGGTTTGATACCAAAAAAACCAAAGAGACAGATTTAATTATTAATTAGAGGCGTTCGAGATGGTTGCTCTCATATCGCCATGTATTGCCAACCATGCGATCGCTTTCATTTTCTGGAAACACGATAAAGAGTGAGCCATCCTTGACGCTCGCCTGATATCCGTGCGTGCAGTTATCGATCTCTTGAAGGCTATTTTTCTCCTGCTGAAGCGTTAGTAAATAATATTTGTACGAGCAGGTTGGGTTGTTGTTGCGATAGGTTGAAAGAATAATGGCATCTTCGTAGCCAAGTTCATAAGTTTTGGAGACACCAATAACCGAAGGCTGATCATCGGCTTGGATCACAACTTGTCCGTTGAGTGTTACCACATAATTCTTTGTTGCTGCATCGCGGCTGGCCTCAATTTTGCCAAAGCGGCTCCATACGACTTGAGGATTGTTCAGGCGTAAGGGATCACTGTAGTCTTGATGATAGTGGCCGTAGAAATCGGGATGCTGAGTTGCGATATCTGGATAGACCTTGGGGGCAGCTGAGATAACGGTTGTTTCGGGTGGCGGAGCCTTATCGGCTTCGAGAATGGCGTGATATGTTTTGGAATCTAATTTTCCAGTAACTTTTAATTTATGACTACGTTGAAATTTTGTAATCGCTGATTTGGTTTTAGGGCCATACAAACCATCAGTTTTGCCTGCGTTATAACCAAGATTATTGAGATGAGCTTGTGCCGTGCGTAATTGGCCGTCGCCACGGCTTTTTACATTATGCTTTTTATGTTTGCTGGCTTTATGACTATGCGACGTGTTGTGGGTCTGATGTTTATGATAGGACTTCGCTATTGCTATAGAAGTCACGAGGCTCAAGGTTATGCCAAGAAAAATGATGGCAAGAACCAGTGAGCGAAGGAAGCTGGCCATGAGGTTTCCTGTCGTCGGTTGGTCGGGACCTCATAAGAATCAAAAACAAGATTCGAGGCAAGCTTTTATTGATTGATTTTTTTAATGTTTTGGAGACGGAGGATGAGGCTTGAGGTATCCAGCTTGTTAGCCCCCATATGCTGCATTTCGCTATAAAACTGATCAATAAGCGCGGTTATAGGTAGGCTGGCGCCGTTTTTCTTGGCCTCGTTGAGGCAAATACCTATATCTTTGCGCATCCAATCAATTGCGAAACCGAAATTAAATTTGCTGTCTACCATGGTAGGGCCACGATTATCCATTTGCCATGAGCCAGCTGCGCCTTTGCTGATTGAATGGATAACTTTATGACCATCTAAGCCAGCGGCCTTAGCAAAATTAAGGCCTTCAGACAGGCTTTGAATAATACCAAGGATACAAATTTGATTGACCATCTTGGCAAGTTGGCCTGATCCAACTGTCCCCATATGCTGTATTGTTTTGCCATAGGCAGCCATGATGGGCTCGGCCTTGGCATGCACGTCGGCATCACCACCAACCATAATGGTCAGCGAGCCCTTTTCAGCGCCAGCTTGTCCGCCTGAGACTGGAGCATCAAGAAAATGCGAGCCATGCTGCTTAGCGGCGGAATAAAGTTCGCGCGCAACATCGGCGGAGGTTGTGGTGTGGTCGACAAAAATCGTTCCAGGCTTCATGCCATGGAAGGCGCCATCCTTGCCAATTGTCACACTACGCAAATCGTCATCATTGCCGACGCAAGAAAAAACGAAATCAGCATTTTCACTTGCTTTGGCAGGAGTAGGGGCGTGGTTGCCAGTATGCTGCTTTGACCAGAGGAGGCTTTTGCCTTCGGTGCGATTGTAGACGGTAACCTTATGGCCAATGCGGGATAGGTGCCCTGCCATCGGGTAGCCCATAACACCAAGTCCTATGAACGTGACGTTAGCCATTAGATATCCGCTGTACAGTGCGGACATTTGCTGGCCGCAAGTGAAATGCTTGATGTACAGCGTGGGCACTCTTTTTTAGTAATATCTTTTTTCGTAAAGCGGTTCATCTGTTTGATGATGATAAAAATCACAAAAGCGATAATCAGAAAATCAATTGTGGTGTTGATGAAGAGGCCATAGTTAATTGTAGGTGCGCCGGCAGCTTTAGCGGCAGAGAGGCTTGGATGGTTTCCGCCCGAGAGATCAATAAACAGATTTGAAAAATCGACTTGACCAAGCAAAAGCCCAACCGGGGGCATAATGACGTCACTAACAAGTGATGTAACGATTTTGCCAAAGGCAGCGCCAATGATAACGCCGACAGCTAAATCGACGACATTTCCGCGTGCAGCAAATTCACGGAACTCTTTTAAAATATTCATGGACCACCCAAACGCTATGACGTGTTTGGTGAATCTAGCAGGATTTAGGGTGCTGACTAGAGGTTAGATGTAATGTGTTCGCGCAATTCAATGCTTATGACGTTTTTATCTTGCGCAAAACTTTCAATTTCATTGCAGGGAATGCAGAATTTGAAGCAGCCGGGCGAGAGCAATTCTAAGACATCGCTTTGTTTAGGCGGCTTTGCTAGGCGAACAAAGGCTTTAAAGGCACCGCGTGGTTCGTTGCTGCGCATCGCAACACGTGCTAAATCTGGATTTACAATTTTGTTTAAATAAGTGGGGTTGTGTTTTGTCATGTGCTGACCTCGCCGATAAGTAAGGGTGGCCGCGAGACAAGTGGCTGTCTTTTATGCGGGGTGTTTCAGTAACAAAATGTCGTTAAAATTGAGTCAACATTCAGTTAACGACAGAATAGGTTCTGGGAGCCTTATATTAATAATTGCAGCCTAAAATCCTTATAAATCAAAGGAACCAAAAGAAATGTGCGGCATCGTTGGAATTTTAGCAGAGCGCCCCGTTGCGCCTCTTTTGTTGGATGGCTTAAAGCGTCTTGAATATCGCGGCTATGACAGCGCCGGTATTGCGACTTTGGTCAATGGCCATATCGATTACCGCCGTGCTGAAGGCAAGCTCATCAATCTGGCTGATAAATTAGCAAAAGAGCCCTTGACGGGAAGTGTGGGCATTGGTCATACGCGCTGGGCAACGCATGGTAAGCCAACTGAAGATAATGCGCATCCCCACGTAACCGAGAAAGTTGCCATCGTTCATAATGGTATTATCGAAAATCACCGCGAACTACGTGAGGAATTAGAAAAAAAGCAGCATCGTTTCAAATCTGAAACTGATACAGAAACCATTGCTCATTTAATTACAGATTATCTTGATCAAGGCATGACGCCGCAGGCGGCTACCGCTGCGTCGCTAAAGCGACTTGAGGGCGCATTCGCCATTGCTGTTATTTTTATCGGCCATAAAAATCTTTTGATTGGTGCAAGACGCGGCAGTCCTTTGGCTGTCGGTTATGGTGAGACAGAAATGTATTTGGGCTCAGATGCTCTCGCATTAGCGCCACTGACCAATAAAATTAGTTATCTTGAAGAAGGTGATTGGGTTGAGTTGCATCCTGGCAAGGCCATTATGCATGACAGAACTGACGCGCTTGTTGATCGCAAGGTACATCTTACAGCTTTAACTGGCGCTTCGATTGGTAAAGGCCAATACCGCCATTTTATGCTGAAGGAAATTTTTGAGCAGCCTGCGGTGATTGGGGACACGTTAACGGCAATGGTATCGCCTAGTAACGAAATCGCGATGCAAGATTTACCTTTTGATTGGGCAAGCGTTACACGTCTGACTGTGCTGGGTTGTGGCACGGCTTATTATGCAGGCCTTGTTGGCAAATATTGGTTTGAACAATTGGCGCGGTTGCCAGTTGATGTGGATATTGCTTCTGAATTCCGTTACCGCGAAGGCCCGCTGCCTCAGGGTGGCGTAACGATGGCTATTTCTCAGTCAGGAGAAACCATCGATACTATGGGAGCTCTGCAATATGCCAAGTCACAAGGTCAAAAGATTATTTCGATCTTGAACGCGCCGCATAGCACTATGGCGCGCATGTCTGATGCTGTTGTGCCTACTTTGGCTGGGCCTGAAATCGGCGTTGCATCAACCAAGGCCTATACGACCCAATTAACTGTACTTTTGACTTTAGCTGTTGCTGCAGGTTTGGCTCGCAAGGTACTGGATAAAAAGCGTGCAACAGAAATTCTTCAAGCTTTACGTGAAGTGCCTGGCCAGATTAACGACATCTTGCGTAGTGAACACCATATTCAAGAGTTGGCGCAACATTTGGCTGAAGCAACGGATGTTCTCTATCTCGGACGTGGTCTTTTATACCCTGTTGCGCTTGAGGGCTCATTAAAACTAAAAGAAATTTCTTATATCCACGCCGAAGGTTATGCGGCCGGTGAAATGAAGCATGGGCCAATCGCTTTAATAGATGAGCAGATGCCGGTTGTGTTTCTTGCTCCGACGGATGCGCTTTATGAAAAAACAGCATCCAATGTGCAAGAAGTCGTCGCGCGTGGCGGCAAGGTTATATTGTTCTCAGACAAAACAGGAATTAGTAAGGTTGGTGTAAAGCCTTATTGGAGTATGCCCATTCCAACAGCTGATCCTGTGGTTTTACCTTTATTGTATGCATTGCCAGTTCAGCTGCTTGCATACTATACCGCCGTTGCTAAAGGCACGGATGTGGATCAGCCACGTAATTTAGCTAAAAGCGTTACGGTGGAGTAGGGCCGTGATGAGTGATGGGCATCAGACGCTTGATTTCAGAAAAATCTTTTTTGGTTCGCAGGACGCCCACCCTTACAGTTCTCATTAAACGCCTCAATCCTCTTTTATTTTCCAGATAGGCCTGCCCTATCAGAGAACATCGACCCTTTTCATATTTCATAACTATGAGCTTTTCTTCTGGGACTGCTGATGCAGTAGGGGGGAAGCCTAAGAGAAAAAAGGGCGCATCAGGTTTTGTACGAGTGGCTGTAATTTTAAGATATACCGATGCGGCAACGCTATCGCTATAGGCGTAAGCCATTTGCGCTACCGGATAGTCAATGCAAACCGCACTTAAGGTGCCTCTTAAAAGCGGCGTAATGTGCTCTGTAGCGATGCGGATCCTTGTTTCACGTAACTGCATAACGCGAGGATCAATATAGACCTTTTCTTGAATGCTCATTCGTAATATCTCAAATCATATATCTTATGTAATGCCGCAATTTTAGCAGTGGAAATGCCGAAAGTAATTCATATTTCTTGCTTTTTTAACCTTTAATGGCTATCGTTAAATCATGACTAATGCAGCAAAAAGTACATCTTCTCATATCGCCTCGCGTGGCGGTGCTTTTGCTTATGGTTATTTCTATTGGTTCCGCTAACGCGGAACACATCTCTATTACCTCATCCCACATTCGTATAATTTGCATCCGCCAGTAAAAACTGGCACGACATTCATATAGGTTTATCATGACGACTCAAAATTGGTCTCCCAACAGCTGGCGCTCAAAAACGGCAAAGCAAATGCCGACATACGCCGATCAAAACGTATTGCGTGCTGTTGAAACGCGACTAGCGAAATTGCCGCCGCTGGTTTTTGCTGGTGAGGCAAGACGCCTCAAGAAAAAATTGGCGAAAGTTGCGGCTGGCGAAGCTTTTTTGTTTCAAGGCGGTGATTGCGCAGAGAGCTTTGCTGAGTTTGGTGCCAATAATATTCGTGACTTGTTTCGTCTTATACTGCAAATCGCAGTCGTATTGACCTTTGGTGGCGGAACGCCAGTCGTTAAGGTTGGTCGTATGGCTGGACAGTTTGCAAAGCCACGCTCAGATGATACAGAAACACGAAAGGGCGTTGCATTGCCGAGCTATCGCGGGGATATCGTCAATGGCTTAGACTTTACGCCAGAGTCTCGTAAACCTGATCCTGAGCGTATGATACAAGTTTATAACCAATCAGCGGCTACGTTAAATTTACTGCGTGCTTTTGCACAGGGTGGTTATGCCGATCTCCATGAAGTGAACCGTTGGAATCTGGCTTCGGTTGAACGTAGCTTGCAAGGCGAGAGGTATAGAGCCTTGGCTAACCGTATTGATGAGGCTTTGAACTTTATGTCGGCCTGCAATATTACAGGTGAAACAGCAGCGGCTATTCGTGAAACTGATTTCTTTACATCTCATGAGGCGTTGTTGCTGCCTTATGAAGAGGCGCTAACGCGTGTCGATAGTACGAGCGGCGATTGGTATGATG
>JBASWO010000091.1:0-1840 GCA_049276515.1 Alphaproteobacteria bacterium | reverse complement strand
ATTGTTAACACAATCATACCGTTTCGGGGCTTAGTTCGGGAGATTTCGGGCGCAGCTCCGGCCGAAAGACGCCTGGCGGCAGCGATTGACGCCGGCTTCGCACGCCGCGGCTTTCTTCGTGGAACAGCGCTCGCGCGGCGCTGTCCGGGGAGCAAAAATTAGCGACGAAAGCTGACGCTATTGAATTCGACGCCTCTGTGTGAGGCTGCGCATTATCTCTTGAACTATGGCATTGCAGGGTAATGGGCCGGGGCGAGAATAACGAAAAGCTACTCGGGCCAGAAACAACCTATATTATTGCTTCCATGCAAGGTGACGGCGGCGCAACCGATCAAAGTGCCGGGTCACCTTTCGTGTGACCCTGGCTGATATCACCATAGGCCACAATTGTGGGGATTGAAACGGGACACCAATTCGAGGCTCACTTCTTAACGACCGCCCGATCGGCAAAGTAATTTTTCGCGTCGGAGTGCTCGGCATCACGCGCCATCAGTTTCTGTGTTGTGCACCAGCCTAGCAAACCGCTCCTCGGTATCTTTTGATTCTTGCTTGAAGTTTGGGGGAGCTACAGCCTGATATGCGGCTTATACCAAATCCCAGTGATGCTGACTCACGCGGGGGATTCCCACGGGGGCAATTTTCTGATTCACCAGAGCAAGCATGAGGAGGCTTGCGATGGCGGCAGCGATTGGGGTTCGATCAGATTTCACGCCGGGGGATTTACGGCGATTTTCTCGGAGCTGTGACGATCCGGACCAGGTCCGGCGGTTGCTGGCGTTGGCGTTGATCCTTGATGGTAGCAGTCGGAGCGAAGCAGCCAAGGCAGCTGGCGTGACACTTCAGATCGTCCGGGATTGGGTGATCCGCTTCAACGCGGACGGCCCGGACGGGCTGATATCGCGCAAGGCCCCCGGCAAAGTCTCGATTCTGAGCGCTGCACAGCGCCGCGCTCTTGCACAGCAGGTCGAAGCGGGTCCAATACCCGCAGCACATGGGGTGGTCCGTTGGCGCCTCATCGATCTGGCACAGTGGGTGTGGGACGAGTTCGGCCTTTCGATTACCAAGCAGACTCTGAGCCGAGAGATGCGCGCGTTGGGCTTCCGCAAGCTCTCGGCCCGCCCCCGCCACCATGGCCAAAAGGAAGATGCCATCGCTGATTTTAAAAAAGCTTCGCAGGCCAGTTGGCAAAAGTCCGACGATCCTTGCCGCGCGGAACCGCGATAGAATTATGGTGGCAGGACGAGGCGCGCATAGGTCAGCAGACCAAACTCACGCGCCGCTGGGCCAGGCGGGGGACACGGCCTTGTGCCCCCAAAGATCAGCGCCGGGCCTCGGCCTGGATCTTCGGCGCGATCTGTCCAGCAGAGGGCAAGGGCGCTGGCATTGTCATGCCCCGTTGCAACAGCGAGGCAATGAGCCTGCATCTCGAAGAAATCGCCTTCCACGTCGCGCCGGGAGCGCATGCCGTCCTGATCCTCGATCAGGCCGGATGGCATGGCTCAGCCGAACTGGTCGTTCCCGACAACATCACCCTCTTGCCGCGGCCGCCCAGATGCCCGGAACTCAACCCTGTCGAAAATGTCTGGCAGTTTATGCGCGACAACTGGCTGTCGAACCGCATCTTCTCATCCTACGATGACATCGTCGATCACTGCTGCTTCGCCTGGAACAAGCTCGTCGACCAGCCTTGGCGCATCATGTCCATTGGTCTGCGCCAGTGGGCACATGGGTTCTGATCAATGAGACTTGGTATTAGGTGTAGGACCGGTCCAGCGGCGGCGGGCAAGGAGCGGGTTATCTCTGCGTAATGCTGAGGTTCCATATAATATGCAATTGCCGA
>JBASWO010000090.1:0-2671 GCA_049276515.1 Alphaproteobacteria bacterium | reverse complement strand
ACCTGCTGCCATAGCTTCGAGAGGCGTGAGGCCAAAGCCTTCAAGACGGCTAAGCGAGAGAAACACTTTGGCCTCACCCATAGCTCTTGCGATTTCGCTTTCGCTCAAATTTGAAAGCTCATCCCATTCCCAATCTAAATATTGTGGGCAGGCAAAACGGAACATATCGCGGATATAGATGGCTTCGACAGGGCGCTTGCGTGGCATAAAAGCAATTGCGTTACGTTTAGTTGGTGCTGGTTTGAAGAGTGCTTCATCAACGGCGCAAGGAATAACGTAAGCCTTGAGTGCCGGGTGACGTAACCGGCAATGGTCATAAATGGTTTTGCTGCTGCAAAGAATATCAGTTACGCCATAGTCACCGTAACTCGCAGCGTCAGCGATACCAATCGCGCCATAGAAATGATTTTGGCTGTAAATTACTTTTTTCTGCGGGAATTTTTTAACGTCGCTGAGGATGTGAGGCTGATCTTCCGGCAGAACATAAAGTTGGTCTGCGTTTGGATTAATAACACCTTGTCCAATGATGGGTGCCGTCGATTGAAACCAAGCTGGGCGTTGGCCATTTTGCTCGAACACAACAGCGTTATAACCTAACTCAATAAGCGCCTCGGCCATCCGGAAGATATGCTTGATGCCGCCATTGATGACGGTAACGGAGGGGCAAAAGAAGATGATCTGGGGCATGGCACATCCTACCCCTCAACGTAAAAGCGCGATAGAGAAAAACTTACGCTTCGGTTTCAACAACAACGTCTTCGCTAAGATCTTCTTCGCCTAACTCTTCGGCGTCCTCGATCACAGCATCATCGTCTTCACCGGCGGCCGCATCGGGTATGTCCTCGATCACGATGACCGGGGTCAAGGCATTCGCTGCCGCACGCTTCTCAGCAGCAGATTTGCCGCGGCGCGAACGGGTTACCGTTTCGGCATCAAAAGCCGTACCGCAACTTGGGCAGATCGGCGGGTTCTTCTTCATGTCGTAATAACGTGCGCTGCAGCTCGGGCAAACGCGCTTAAATCCCCATTCAGCTTTCGCCACTTTCGAATCTCCCTTACGGTCAAAAACCCTATTTTTAAAGGCGCTGCCGTTTGCCATGAAAGTGGGGCCCTGTCAACGAGGCCCTAGCCCCAAGGCAAGAGGCCCTGTAAATAGAATATATGACAATGAAGCCATCCCCCCTGATTTCTCGCAAAAGTGACGCTTTAGAAGGCGTTTTAACGCCCCCTGGCGATAAGAGCATTTCTCACCGCGCTATTATGCTGGGTGGCATAGCAGAAGGGGTTACGGTGGTACGTGGCCTTTTAGAGGGTGAGGATGTGCTGTGTACGGTGGCAGCCCTGCGTGAGTTAGGCGCAGTGATTAATCGCGCACCCGACGGTACATGGACCATTAAGGGCACAGGTCTGGATGGCATGCGTGCACCCACCACAATTTTGGATATGGGGAATAGCGGCACCGCGGCACGTTTGCTGATTGGCCTTCTTGGTGGCAAAAAATTTACGAGCTCCTTTACAGGCGATGCATCGCTTTGCAAACGACCCATGGGTCGTGTCATCACGCCCCTTGAGGAAATGGGTGCGAAGTTTAAATCTGAAGATGGCAAATTACCTTTAAGCGTAACGGGTGCTAGCAAGCCCAAAGCTATTACTTATATTTTGCCTGTGGCATCAGCGCAGGTGAAATCAGCAGTTCTGCTTGCGGGTCTTAGTGCTGATGGCATAACAAAAGTTATTGAAGCTATACCAACGCGCGATCATTCGGAAAATATGCTGCGTTGTTTTGGTGCAAAACTTACGGTTGAAAAACAAGGTAAGGATGATGTCATTACGCTGCAAGGTCCTGCACAATTAAAAGGACAAAATATAACTGTGCCAAGCGATCCATCATCAGCTGCCTTCCCAGCCGTTGCTACCATTTTGCATAGCGGATCAAAAGTGACACTCAAAAATGTCGGCCTTAATCCCCGCAGGGCCGGGCTCTTTGAAACGCTTTTGGAAATGGGCGCCAAAATCACCCTGAGCAATAAGCGCAGCGAAGGCGGTGAGCCCGTAGCTGATTTGGTGATTGAAGGCGGCACCTTAAAAGGCATTACAGTGCCAGCAACGCGTGCACCGAGTATGATTGATGAATATCCCATTCTTGCAGTTGCTGCAGCTTGTGCGCACGGCACAACACGTATGCAAGGGCTTGGCGAATTACGCGTCAAAGAAAGTGATCGTCTTGCACTGATGGCAGATGGCTTAAAAAAATGTGGCGTGAAAGTTGAGATTGAGGGCGATGATCTTATTGTTCATGGCAATGGCAAGCCACCTAAGGGGGGAGCCACAATTGAAACGGCTATGGATCACCGCATCGCCATGAGTTTTTTGGTGCTGGGTAGTATGACGGCTGAGCCCATTCGTATTGATGATGGCAGTTTTATCGCCACCAGTTTCCCAGATTTTACAAAGCTAATGAATGGTTTGGGCCTGAAGATCGAAGTTGGTTAACGCTCATTTTTAAATTCATAAGAAATACTTCCACTGCCTATCCATTTATTGTTAGCCTTCATGGAACATTAGGTTTGTATATTGAAGGGAGATTTTTATGAGTAAATCACATGCAGAACAATTAAGACTCATTCTGGCTATTACTGACGGCATCGCTCAGCGTTGTGGAAAACAAGCG
>JBASWO010000089.1:0-3616 GCA_049276515.1 Alphaproteobacteria bacterium | reverse complement strand
CCGAACGCACCGTCGGCGCCCTCTGGGATCGCATCGGCCTCGTCCTCGACGCCTTCACCCCAGAGGAGTGCGCCAACTACTTCCGCCACGCCGGCTACGCACCAACTTGACCGGCGAATGCTCTAGTGGCTGCGCCCGCATCCGAGCTTGCCGGCTATCTCTCGGTTCCTGAACCGCGCCTGGTCTTTGCCAACCGGCAGATGGACCTTCACCCGCTGCGAGGCTTGATTGATCACGGCCCCTATAGCCAAGGCTTGGGCGTGCCGACGCGGGTGCGTCTTGCTTTCCTCGCTCCGCAGACGGGAATGCAAAAGCTCGACCGGATCGCGCGGGATCTCACGCAGTCTTATCGCCCGCGGGAGGCCACGAACTACTATCCCGAATACCCCGGGTTCGAGGCTCTCTTTAGGGTTCCGCTCGTGACGGCAGCGGGTCCCACACGAAGCGTGATGCCTTCTGACCTCGACGAGCTTGCTAAGCGCTCGGATCGACAAGCACTCGCTATCCACCTCTTCGATGCGATCGGGAAGATGTCGTCGCAGCGCGCAAATTTCGATGTGCTGCTGCTCTACCTGCCTGCCGCCTGGGCGGCTTGCTTTGAGGCGCCTGGTTTCGATCTCCACGACTACTTGAAGGCCTTCTGCGCGCCTTCAAACATTCCGATCCAGATCATCCTCGACAGCGCAGTGACGAGACCAGACCGCGCCAATGTGATGTGGGGTCTGAGCCTCGCGCTGTACGCCAAGGCCAACGGAATTCCGTGGAAATTGGCCGGCCTTGATCCAGCGTCGGCCTTCATCGGCATTAGCTACGCGATGAAGCAGACGGCAGACGGGACGGAATATCAGACGTGCTGCAGCCAGGTGTTCGATCCTGACGGCACGGGCTTTCAGTTCGTCGCCTACGACACGCGCGATTTCACGAAGGACCGGAGGGAGAACCCGTACCTCTCGTACAATGAGATGCTGAGCGTCATGTCGCGCAGCCTCGAAATCTATCAGCGGGGACATTCCGGTCGGCCTCCAAAGAAGGTGACCATCCACAAGAACACCCCATTCCGGGAGGAAGAGGCACTCGGCGCAATCGATGCGTTCAACGACCAAACCGAAGTCGAGCTGGTTCAAATCGTGCGAGGAACCAATTGGTCGGCGACGAGGTACACATCTGGCGCGTCTCCACGTCCAGCGATGTATCCCGTCACGCGCGGGACACTCCTACCCATTTCCAGCTGCGAGGCATTCCTCTGGTCGCAAGGGAGTGTTCAAGGCGTCCACACCTCGAGCGCGGACCAAGACGTCTACAAGGAAGGACCGCTGAAGCCCGTGCCAACGCCTTTGCTTCTTAGGCGGTTCAGCGGCACTGGCGGTTGGTTTGAGACGTGCGCGGGCATCCTTGGATTGACCAAGATGGATTGGAACAACAACACGCTCTATAAGAAATTGCCGGTTACATTGGAGTACTCACAACGCTTTGCGCAGATCATAAAACAAAATCCTTCGCTGGTTGATGAGGAGTACGACTTCCGCAATTTCATGTAGTTGGGCTGGACACGCCAGCACTCGGCTTGCTAGCCTGCTTTGAGGCTTACAGACAGACTTGTTGTCTCGTTATTGAGGCATAAGAAACAATGTCGGGGGCGGTCGCTCCTCGACGCTCCTTCAGCCACGACACATGGTCAATCGGCCGGTCGCACGCGTAAGAGTGTCTGTAAGCCCCTTTCTTCGCGGGGCTTAGGTTGTCGAAACTCTCGTCACTCAAGAGCGCAACGTCGCTGTCCGATGTGGCTGGTCTTCTCGGCTTCACTCCCTCCGGCCTGTCGTTCGTGCTCTACAAGCAGCCTGCCGCTGCCAAATACGTGAAGTTCGAAATCCCAAAGAAGGATGGCGGCAAGAGGGAGATTTGTGCACCGCTGGGAGCCTTGAAGGCGCTTCAGCGCGCGCTCGCGACCCTTCTCAATGAGTGCCGCGCCGAGATCTTGGAGACGACGCCCCGGCGCTCGCTCTCACATGGATTTCGCGAAGACCACTCGATCGTGACGAACGCCCACAATCACACGGCGCGGCGCTACGTGCTGAACGTCGACCTAGCCGACTTCTTTCCGACGTTTAACTTCGGTCGCGTTCGTGGCTTCTTCATCAAAGACAAGGACTTCGAGCTCGACGAGAAGGTCGCCACGGTCCTTGCTCAGATTGCGTGCTTCGAAAACTCGCTGCCACAGGGCAGTCCTTGCTCGCCTGTCATCGCGGACATGATCGCGCACTTGCTCGACGCGCGCATGGTCGGCCTGGCTAAGAAGGCTCGCGTCACCTACTCGCGCTATGCCGACGACCTGTCGTTCTCGACCAACCAGAAGGCTTTTCCTCTGGGACTGGCAAAGCCAGATCCCCTGACCGCCGGTGCCTGGGTTGCTGGTGATGACCTTGTGAAAAAGGTCGAGGGAGCCGGCTTCAAGCTCAATCCGGCCAAGACCCGGATGCAGTTCCGCGGCAGCCGCCAGGTCGTGACGGGTCTCACCGTCAACGCAAAGGTCAACGTCTCTCAGAAGTACTGGCGCGGGATTAGATCGATGTGCCGCGCCCTATACACCACGGGGGCATATCATCTGCCGTCGCCCAAGGCGGGAACGCCGGCGGGCGCGCCACCCAAGATGATCACGAACACGAACGTCTTGGCCGGCATGCTGAGCCACGTCTACTACGTCAAACGCGAAAGCGGCTTTGCGCCTGACTCCTCCAAGGAGGAGATCGTCTATGGGCACACCGATCATGAGCGTTTCTGGTTCTTCAGATCGTTCGTGGCTCTCGATCGCCCGCTGATCATCTGCGAGGGCGTGACCGACAACGTCTATCTCCGAAACGCCATGCGTCAGAAGGTTGGCAAGTTCCCGCAGCTGGCGACGCTTACGCCCGAAGGTTACAAATTCTCGGTAGCGCTGTTCTCGTACGACAACCTCATTCACAAGATCATCGGGGTGACGGGCGGCATCGGGCACATTTTCCGCCTGATCCACCGGTACCGAAAGAGCGTGTCGTTCTACAAGTTCCGGCCTCTCTCCCATCCCGTCATTTTGGTCGTGGATAACGATAGCGGGCTCGATCTGAAGTCATGCGCGAAGCTCAAGAAGAGCTTCGGAGTCGACATCACGCACGCGTCGCTGGCGCCGTTCTTCCATCTGACGGACAACCTCTATCTTGTGAAAACGCCACCGGTCGGGACCCTCCCCATGACGTGCATCGAGGACCTCTTCGATGCGGCGACACTGGCGAAGCCGCTCGGCACAAAGACCTTCAATCCGGAGAAGGACGCGGACACCACGAAGCACTTCGGTAAGGTGCATTTCGCAACCAAGATCATCGAGCCAAACGCTGGGAGCATCTCTTGGGACGGGTTCGATCCTTTGCTCGCCCGGATCGTGGCCGTTTTGGATGACTACGCATCTAAGGTTGCTGCGAGCACAGGGTCAGGCGCGCCATAGCGGGGTGCAGCCGCATGGGTGCAGGTGGGGTCGATTAATGATGGTGCCCCCGGTCGGACTCGAACCGACACACCTCTCGGTACCGGATTTTGAATCCGGCGCGTCTACCAATTTCACCACAGGGGACTTGGGGGTTTATAG
>JBASWO010000088.1:0-5227 GCA_049276515.1 Alphaproteobacteria bacterium | reverse complement strand
GAGCTCAGAAGAGTCTGACACGTATCACGCCTCGCGACCTCGTGGCAGCCAGATTGGTGCCTGGGCTTCTGATCAATCTCATATTTTAAAAGACCGCAAGGCTTTGGAGCAAAAGGCTGCTGCGTTAGAAGCGCAGTATGAAGGCAAGCCAATTCCTCGACCACCGCATTGGGGTGGTTATCGCATTACGCCACTCCTGATAGAATTTTGGCAGGAACGTCCTTACCGTTTACACGACCGCATTGTTTATCGTCGTTATAGCGATAAGGAAGATTGGATTCAGGAAAGGCTTTATCCGTAATGGACAAAGAGCAATTACGGCGCCGCGCGACCTACGCCAGCATTGGGGTGGCTGTTACGTTGATTGCAATAAAGCTTGGCGCTTATTTTATGACTGATTCCGTTGCGATGTTGTCATCGCTTTTGGATTCAACGGTTGATCTTCTAGCCTCGCTCACAACTGGTTACGGTGTTGCGACGGCTTTGCATCCGCCTGATCATGATCATCGTTATGGCCATGGTAAGGCTGAGCCTTTGGCCGCTTTGGTGCAAGCAGCATTTATATTTGGCTCATCCGTATTGCTGGGTTACGAGGCGCTCAACCGTTTTTATCATCCACGGGACATTCAGCATGAGGTGGTTGGTTATTTTACTATGCTGTTAGCCATCTTCATGACGATGGGGCTGATCGCCTATCAACGTTACGTCATTCGTCATACAGGAAGTATGGCTATAGGTGCTGACCGTTTGCATTACACAAGCGACTTAGCTGTCAATGCGGCTGTCATTGTTGCTTTTGGTGTCACGCAATTAACGGATGCGACTTGGATTGATCCTGTTTTTGCCATCATCATTGCAGGAGGTATGTGTTATGGCGCTTTTGGCATTGCTAAAGAGGCTTTGAATGTTTTGATGGATAAAGAGTTATCTGATGATGAGCGTGAGAAAATAAAGGTTATTGCTATGGCGCAAATGCATGTCAGGGGTATGCATGATTTGCGAACACGCACAGATGGTGAGCGTATTTTTATTGAATTCCATTTAGAGCTTGATCCGGAAATGACTTTACGTATGGCCAGTCAAGTCAATGAGGCCGTTATAAAGGCTATTCGCCATGAGTATCCAAATGCTGATGTGCAAACTCATCAAGATCCAGAAGGTCTAGTCGAGACAAGGTTGGATCAAAAAATTGCCGAGAATGCTATAGCGAAGTAGGTCTATTTTCAGAGCCTGGGCTTTTTGTATACCAAATAATGGAAACAAAAACAGATTTTGAGCGTGGCAGAAGTGCAAGTGCGAGCAAAGTTGTCGCCGTAATCCATATCAGCATCGATTGCCACATAGGCCATTCCACGCGACTTTGTATATGAACGAGAAGTGGCACGATGATATGGCCAGTCAACAAAATGGTAATCCAAGCAGGACCATCATCCGCACGAATATGGCCAAATTTTTCGCCACAAACACTGCAGGCAGATACAATCCGTAAGTATGAGGTAAACATTCTGCCTTGACCGCAGTGTGGGCAGCGTTCTCGTAAGGCACGTCCTAAAACGGAGGAAAGACTGATTTTTGAACTCATTTCTTCCTTTTAGTTATCTAACGCTTTGATAGCCATAAAATAACGAATGAATTTTGTTGAGGTTATTGGACTTTGAGCATTTCTCGGGTGATTTAGGATAAATATCCATAAAATGCTTTATTTAACAACCCATTAGTACCGTATGCGTATATTCAGGAGCGGGATCTAAAAGAGAGCAATTGGCGGCAAATGAAAGCATCTAAAAGCTTTTATGTATTGATGGGCTTGTTGGCCATTATCAGCAATCCTTGCTTGGCTAATGAGGAATCAGGATCACTCGCAAACCATGAGACGCCGGGTGTATCTAATCCATATCTTCTAAATGATCAGCCTCCTTTAGAAGTAGCGGGTGCGGGCGGCGAAGTTGCTGGCGTTTCACCTTCTTCTCTCGGTCCGAATGAATGTAATATTACAGGTGGTGCTTATGCCTGCAGCGTTGTGCGCGGTGCTGCAGTTGAAAATACATCAACTTATCATGGCGTGCGCAGTGATCCTGGCAATGCTGTGGGTGCCATCGATGTATGGGGACATTGCCGTTATGTGAACAACACATCCTCGGGATCTGCGACAAGATCCGTTTTCGTTCCCTTTAAAACAGCGCAGGAATGGCAGAGCTTTTATACAAATGGGCCAAGCGCAAATTCATTAAACCTTGCGCATTGTTCAAAACCCCAGGCTGGGCTAACGGCAACCGCAAGCGTTAATTGCGTTGGGGCTAGTGCACCTACGCCTGCTTCCGTTACTCAACCTAACTACCATTCATGTACACCAAACGGTACGGGCGGCTGTATCGGTGCTCCGACATGGACGCAAACACCGTCACAAACATTTACCTGCACGCCACCAGCTCCTGGAGCGCCTTGGACTGAAACAGCGACTGCAACATTCCCGGGTCTTGATTCTGAAATAAGTGCTAGCAGCTGGGGACCGCCTATTTCTACAGTTTATACAGCAACGCCAGCCGCTTGCGGTACGGCAAGCGGATCAGCCGCTGCTGTAGCTCCAACAACTGGCCTTTGCAATGCGGGTTCCTTTTCAGGTTTTACGGGAGCTAGTCCTTGGACTTGGACTTGTATAACCAGCGGTACACTGCCATCACGCATTGCGAATTGCTCAACGGGTGGGGTAGCGGCTGTCGATCCTTGCGAAGCTGATCCCTTCTCTTGCATGGAGATTGATCCTTGCCTCATCGATCCATCATCTTGTGTGGTTGCGGAAATTGATCCTTGCGTAGTCAACCCGCTTTCTTGCTATGAAGCGGAAAGTCCGATTGTTCTCGTTGATCCAGAAGGTCCTGGTGGGCTTGAAGTTCCG
Source organism: Alphaproteobacteria bacterium (assembly GCA_049276515.1). Lineage (GTDB taxonomy): Bacteria > Pseudomonadota > Alphaproteobacteria > UBA9219 > UBA9219 > JAATFY01. The sequence goes on along the minus strand of JBASWO010000088.1, from coordinate 2,331 downwards.
GACATCATTCTTGTCACACCAGATGAGCCGACTGTTGTTATGCCAGATGAGCCAACTGTAACACCCGAAACAGGTGGTGGGATTGCGTGCTGCTCATATCCACCAAATAATCCTCCTACTGAGGTGATAACATATAATCCACCAGGCGATGATCTGCCGACGAATAATCCACCACCAGATGATAATCCCCCAACTCCAGATCTTTTAGGTGTGGCTGGTGTACTGGTAGGTGGTAGCTTCAACCTTGAGACAGGCGTAGTGGAGTGTTATTCGCCCGAAGGTTGTGAGTATCATTACTATAATCAGGATACGAATGAGACCTTTACCGGTATAGCCTATGATGGGACACATCCCGAAGATATGGTTGGCTCAGGGATTGCTTGCGTCATCTCAGGTCAATGCTAACAGAGTTTTAGCTTTTCACATTTATAAGCTGCGTGTCATAACCTTTATCTTCTAGTCTGGATAAGGACGGGGAATGAGTAAGCTTTTTGTTGTGCTTGTAGCACTTTTTGTATCCACATCTGTTCATGCTAAAGATTTGCCTTTTGAGGCTCACCCTGCCTATCCCTTAGTGAAGGGCACGGTGGGAACCGAAATGGTCTGGCTTAATAATGATGATTTAGTTTTTCAAAAGAGAAATTTTGATCAAAAGACAAAGCGTGCACATGATGATTTGAGTATGTGGAGCTTTAAGACCAAAGCCACTACATTCTTCGTCAATTTCGTGGGTCCTTGGTGTGCTGCCAACAATGTGATTGCCTATACTCTTTCGCGTCAGAGTCTGGGGAGTGGAAAATTTAGTTTAAAGATGGTGCATTATACAGCTTCTGGTAATAAGACCTACGAGACGGGTGATTTGTCTGCTGCTTATGTGAGGGGCCCTTACATAAGCGCTCTTATATCTGAGCATAGCGCCTCACGATTTACTTCTCCTGAGAAGTTCAATCTTTTTGATTGTTCATGGCTTACATCTAAAGAATTCGCAGCTCTCTATTCCGCGGATTTATGGGGAGGGCTAAGGCCTGGAGATGGCGCTATAGCCTTTAAGACTCAACCCGACAGCAAGAACCCAAAACATCCAGTAATGAAGGCCATTCATTATAAAATGTCTGGCGAGGCTATTGAATTGCCAGTAGCTGCGCCAGGTTTAAATATCGGATCTGTACGTTATCACGATTTTCGGAAAGCTTATTTTTTAACAGTTCGGGCGCAGTCTAAAATAAATCCGCAGAATGGGAATTGTCAGACGGCCTGGTGGTTTGATGCGAAGCAAAACCGTGTCGAACAGATTTGCGCGCCTGGTGCTCTTTTAGACAAGTACGATCCCATTTATCTTCCAACCCAAAAGGGGTTGTTGCGAATGTTTGGTAAGCGCGATGCTCCAGTAAAAGGTATTTATTTGACGAACGATAAAGGACAGACAACAAAAATCTGGAATGGATCTGCGTTTGGTGGAGCCGTATCTCCTGATGGCTGCAAGGTTGCTGTCAATGCTAGCAAGCCGTTTGTGCTCGATATTTGTAAGTGATGACTAAAGTTAATTGCCTACAGCTGATAGCAAGGTTATTGCATCAATGACTTTATGAGATGCTTCTGCGATAAGAAGCACATCTGTATCAACGCGCACATATCTATACCCAACAGGTGCTGGGCGTAGCTTAACGAGCAGCGGTTGAGGTATGGGCTCCCAAACGACATCTTGAGGGAGTACGTGTCCAACATGATAGCGTTTTTTAGCCTGTCCGGGAGGCATGCAGCCATTATGCTTTTTAGCTAAACCTGGTGGACAATTGCTGCGATAATCATCAACAATATACTGACGAATAATTTTCCTGTCAGTTGATCCAATGTTGATGCTCACATTAACATCAGCAGCTTGATCTATGTTGTGGTTGTGGACTTTGTCTTGGCCATGTCCATGGCCCTCTTTTTTTGCCCAGGATGCCGACGACGTCAAAAGTAACATTGCGACAATTAAAAATGCTGGCGTGAGATTTTTTTTCATTTTGCTTACCGACCCATCCTAAAGAGTGTCACATTGTCAAAGTGTGCCACTTAACATAAAGGCGATATAAGGATTTGCAAAAAATGAGGAAAATGGTGCTGCCGATAAGAACTTAATTAATCACTATTAGCATTGGTAGTAAAGCATAACTGGAGTTCGAAAAATACTGTTACCCCAGTATGTTACCCCACGCCATTTATGTCTACGAAAAAAAATTGAACCGTAGACCTTCGTAGTAAAATTACTGTAGCAGAAATTCAGAATATTGAAAGATGCCTTTTCAATAATTGCACTATTTAGGAAACTGATGCTCTATCCAGCTG
>JBASWO010000087.1:0-34821 GCA_049276515.1 Alphaproteobacteria bacterium | reverse complement strand
ACTGTTTGAGAGGGTGGGGTTAGGATAGGCGAAGCCGCGGCCGGCGCTGGATTAATACCGCTATTTGTCAATTTGGCGCCTGTGAATACAGCGCCCCCTAAAGCTGCACCAGGTGCGTTGGCATTGGTGAGGTCCGCATTTGTCAAATTAGCATTGGTTAAATCGGCACCATCTAAAGAAGCATTGGTAAGGCGCGCATCAATGAGCGTCGCACCTTTAAAACTTACACCTTTAAGATCGGCATTACTAAATATGGCGCCGGTTAAATTGGAGCCGGCAAAATTGGAGCCGGTCAACGTGGCATTAGAAAAATTAGCACCAGCAAGATTTTGGTTACTGAAATCCATGCCAGGCAAACTGGCATTGGCATAAGAGCTGGGTGCTGCAAAAGAAGGTGACGCAACAAAAGCTATTGTCAGCATAAGAACAAAGGCAACAAATCGAATAATTGCAATCACGGGCAGCTCCGTAAGGTTATTTAAAACAGATCCTCTCAAGACCATAAGATATCTTTGTCCTGATGTAAAATTTATGTGCGCAAGTATTTTGTATGCTTGAATCATTACCAGCATCTCTGTAGGTAGAGAGCCATATTATTCATCCAGCACTTAGCAAAAGCAGACTGCATATACATGCCCACCACATCTCTTAATAAAGCCTATCGCATCGGCCGTTCACGCACTGGCTTAGGGCTTTTTGCAACCAAGCCCATTAAGAAGGGCACTCCTATCATTGGCTATGTAGGCCCCCTCCTCGATTGCAGCAAAAAAGAAGATGATGCGGTTGTGAATAAGTATTTATTCGAGCTCAATGATCGCTGGACCATAGATGGCTCAGTTCGTAAGAATATCGCACGCTATATCAATCATGCTTGCAAACCCAATGCAGAACCTGATGTTATGCCCCGCAAACGTAAGGTTCTCATTCGTGCCATCCGCAATATTCAGCAAGGTGAAGAAATCAGCTACAATTATGGTCCCGATTATTTCAAAATGTATTTGAAACCAGTTGGCTGTAAGTGCCAAGCCTGCCAGGCCCGCAAAAAACGCAGCTAATGTATTTGTAAGCTGCATTAATCACATAACTATCTAAAAATGAGAGATTTTTTGGCCTGATTAGTTGCATGAAAATGCAATAAGATCGCTGCATATTTGAAAATCACATATTAGGTAAAACAGAATGTCGCATATTTTTGAAAGTAGCTTTAAACCACTCAGTGTCAATCAATGGCTTGAATTTGCGGCACAACATGAAGGATTAAATCACTATCCGTCGGTGATTCAGCGGCCAGGTAACTTGGTGCTCATGAGTGCTGTTGAGCAGCATGTTTTTCCAGCAGACAATAAAGAAGGTTTTCACATCAATATTTTAGAGTGGGGGGGCACGCATTGGAGTGTCTTTTCATCTCCAAAAGAAAAGCATGATGAAATTGATCGCGTAGCGCGCGCCCTAGCCATGCGTATCTGCAAAAACCCTCCCGCTATGCTGTTTTTTGGTCCGAGTGCTATGGTGTTAACAGTCCCTCATACTGCCAGCGAAGCGGAGATAAAAACGGTCGTTAAAAGCAGAGGTGTTCCTGCAACATTGGTCGATTTATTTAGTGGGCGTGAAACATTCCCCGGTAGACCAGAAATGACGCATGCTGTTGAAAATAATCCAGCCTTGCTAAAAACACCACTTAGGCCGGAAGAAACAACAGCTGTTGTGGGCCGTGAGCGCGCGCTCATTGAAGCCTTGGGGCATGGTGTGGTGCCGTCCATAAAAGATATGGCCGATTTTGTTTATGGTGCAAATAGAGTACTGTCACCAGCGAATGGGTAAGGAGCAACCGATTTAGGGAATGCCTATCATTTGAAAGGCTGAAAGATCATTGATTAATTTTAATATTTAAAAAACATGCAACAAAATATTTCGCTCAACAAAATCCCATCAAATATCTGGGGCCTTGGCCTTGAATGGTCACAAAAAACTATTCTGGAGGCTGGGCCGGGCGAAACAATTACTTTTTCCCCAAACTATGATGACCCATGCACACTCTCTCAAGCAGACGGAAGTAAATTTGATTTTTTCAGAAAAAGTTTTCTTACAGTAAGTGATGCAATAAATGAGAAAGTTGGCTCTGATCTTGGCATTCAACTTGGTTTGCCATTTGCTGCAATTCAATTCATCAATGCAGAGAAAGATCCTGATCCTTCCCGTCAAAGATGCTTCATTCAAGCAGCCTCATTAAAAGGCTCTGCTGATGCTCAAGATTTTGATGCCTACAGCGAAAACAACCCAATGGGATGGCGTAGAGCCGAAACATTTCTTTCGCAATTTAAACAAAGTTTTAGCGCCTCACTAGCCGCGCTTTTTTGGTGCTCAAATACCCCTGACATCAATTCAGTCAATATTTGCTTTATGAAAGAAGCCAACGGTATTTATTTCATCGATTTTTCTGGCAACACATGCATTGATGATCGCCCGCCTTATCAAGAAGCTCCCTTTAAGAAAGATGATTACTTCGAGTGCGTACCTGGTGGTGCCCTTGATTTTTGGAAAGAGGCTATATCGTGCGATCATGTACGCTATATGCAGGGCGATAAAATATTTGATCGGCAGGCTTTTGATCAGATGGCAGAAATAATAGCTGACCAACCTGAGCATTTGATTATTAGCACAGTGCAGCGTGCGCAAAACGATGTCATTGCAATCATGGAAAGAGATGGTTTTTCACCAGAACAAGCCAACGTCAATATTGATGTTTATTGCGCAGAGTTAGCGAAAGCCTTGCTGAAACGCCAAAAGCAATTACCCGAAATAGCACATAGAAGCATTGGACCGCGTCACTACCCTTTAGCGGTACCCTAATTAGGGTATTGATTTAAATGATGAGCACTCCAAACACTAAACCTATGCGCCATTAATTAGCATCGGAAATTTTGCTAGCTTCTTTATCAGCATCGAGCTCAAACCATAACGCATTTAAAATGGCGAAAGCGCATGCAAGGCCAGAGCCTAATATCCAACTAAAATACCACATTCTGTTCTCCCTCAGTACAGGCTGTCGCCCTGTTCTTTGATATGTGCCGCTGTGACCTTGCCGCGTAATACGCGATAAACCCAACTCGTATAAAGCAAGACAATGGGTAGAAAAACAACGGTTACCAAAGTCATTGTAATCAAGGTTCCTCGACTTGATGAGGCGTCCCAAACTGTCAGACTTGCATTTGCGTCAGCTGATGATGGCAATAAAAATGGAAACATGGAAACACCTGCAGTTCCTATAATGCCCATTTGTACGAGTGAGCTACCAAAAAAAGATGTTAGTGGCTTCTTCATTTTGAGGCCGATCAGGACAAGCAATACACCAATGATGACAAGGAACGGCACGAGAATTGTCATCGGCATTCTTTGGTAGTTGTCTACCCAAATCCCAACTTCGGTGACAACTGTTTTGAGCATAGGATTTGATGGGCCTTGCGTGTCTATTGCGCTTGTTATGCGATAGCCCTTGATGCTTTCCATAATCCAAAGGCCAGCAAAAACAAACAAGGCTGGCGTTATATGCGCCATTGCAAATGCTATTTTACGAGCGCGCTTCTCAACTTTACCTTCTGTTTTAACGGCAAGCCAACACGAGCCCTGCAGTAAGAACATACTTAAGCTGAGCACGCCACATAAGAGAGCGAAAGGATTAAGCAGCTCAAAAAATGTTCCTGAATATGTCATGCGCATTGTGTCGTCGAAAACGAAGGGCACACCCTGCAACGCATTACCAAAAGCCACTCCAAAAATAATGGGTGGAACAGTACCACTGATACAAAGGCATGCATCCCATACGGAGCGCCAGCGTGCTCCTGGCATTTTACTACGAAACTTAAAAGCAACAGGTCGCAAAATAAGGGTCAGCAGAACAACCAACATGGCAAAGTAAAAGCCGGAAAAAGCTATGGCGTATAAATAAGGCCATGCAGCAAAAATGGCACCGCCGCCCAGCACAAGCCAAACCTGATTGCCTTCCCAAACTGGACCTACTGTATTGATGATGATCCGTCTTTCACTGTCGTTACGGCCAATAAAAGGCAGAAGAGAGGCTGACCCCATATCAAAACCGTCCATCACAGCAAAACCCATTAAGAGCACGCCGAGAACCGCCCACCAGATCAAACGCAAGATTTCATAATCAAACATTAGGCCGCCTCCTCAGTCATTGTGGCTGGTGTGGGGCCAAGCCGGATATATTTCAGCATGAGCACTACATCGACGATGAGAAGGGCTGTATAAAAAACGACGAAGGCCGTTAAAGATGTCCACACCTGTCCAGCTGAAACCGAGGAGATGGAAAGAAAGGTAGGCAAAATGCCGTCAATCGACCAAGGCTGCCGACCACATTCGGCAACAATCCACCCCAGCTCTGAGGCAACCCAGGGTAAAGGCAGAGACCATAGAGCCGCGTGCAAAAACCAGCGCCGCTTGAGGAGTTGTCTTCGGCTTGCCAGGTAAAATCCATAACCAAAAAGCAAGATAAGATACATACCAATGCCAACCATGAAGCGGAAACTCCAGAACAGTAAAGGCACATTAGGAATGGTGTCTCTGGCCGCTTGGGCAATTTGTGTGTCATCCGCATTGGCTACATCCACCCTATAACGCTTGAGCAATAGCGCATAACCAAGATCATCCTGATGCGCTAAGAACTCTTTCATGAGCGTTGGATTATCTCTATCCCGCCGCAATTTATCCAAGGCTGCGTAAGCTTTCATACCACTGCGAATACGCTTATCATTGTTTTTCACTAGATCAACAATGCCAGGCACTTCGGTATCAAGGGATCGCGTAGCGATCAGGCCGAGAAGCCATGGCAACTTGATTTCAAAATGTGTCGTTTTGTTTTTGGTGTCAGGAAATCCAAAAACTGTAAAAGCTGCTGGCGCTTCTTCGGTGTGCCACATGGCTTCAATCGCTGCAATTTTCATTTTTTGGTTTTGTCCAGCTGTATAGCCACTCTCATCACCCAGCACGACGACAGAAAGAGCTGATGCCAACCCAAAGCTAAGCGCAACTGTCATGGAACGCTTTGCCAGTTCCTTATGCTTACCTTTGAGTAAAAACCAAGCGCTAATTGCCAGCACGAACATGGAGCCCGTGACATAGCCCGCACTAATGGTGTGAACAAATTTTGCTTGTGCGACAGGATTAAAAATGACCTCAGAAAAGCTCGTTACCTCCATACGCATAGTGTCAACATTGAAAGATGCCCCAATCGGAAATTGCATCCATCCATTTGCGATGAGTATCCAAAGTGCAGACATGCTGGTGCCAAAGGCTAAAAGCCAAGTCACAATCAGATGTTGCAAACGTGACAAACGATCCCAGCCAAAGAAAAAGAGGCCTACAAAAGTAGCTTCTAAAAAGAAAGCGACTATGCCTTCGATAGCCAGCGGCGCTCCAAATACATCCCCAACATAATGAGAATAATAGGCCCAGTTCGTTCCAAATTGGAACTCCATGGTAAGACCCGTTGCCACCCCCATCGCAAAATTAATGCCGAACAAGGTACCCCAAAACTTGGTCATATCACGCCAAATGGTGCGCCCTGTCATGACCCAGACGCTTTCCATGATTGCCAACAGCATGACGAGACCAAGCGTTAGCGGCACAAAAAGGAAGTGATACAAGGCTGTGAGAGCAAACTGAAGACGGGATAAATCTACAACATCCATGATGATCTCACTTATTACTGGGGTGCGGGTTGTTCAAAAAAATGGCGGAAAGCGACATGTTCGTTGACCTTAACACGATGATCGGATCCAAACAAAAAAATCCCAGCAAGAATAAGAAGCGTGACCTTGATGACGCTTACACAACTAATGTCAAAAGCGAGTGGATGGCGACGCGTAAAAGACGAGATAGAGTGACGAAAATTTTTGAGTTTTTTTGTCATGCATTTGCGCTCATGTTTTTTGAGCGATGAAGCTTAAGACTCCAAATTTGTTCCATCTTCAGATAGGTAAATGAAGCCGACCAAGCAATCATCATCAAACCTGCTAATGTTTCTGAGACAAAAAGAGAACGTATGGCGCCGTGGGGATGTATATCACCATAACCTAGAGATGTATAATTCACCGCCGAGAAATAAAGAAGACTGTTTAAAGTATTGTCATAATTTCCTGACAAATAGCCCAACTGCGGTGCAAAAGTAATACACAGCATAGCGATCGCAAAAATCCAGATTTCGAGGATATGCCCCACTATGAGGGCCGCCATCATCAACATAATAATGCGCCGATCATGAAGTTTCTTCAGCCCCCATGGGATGAGGATATCGGATACAATCCGCATGATCTCATAGTGTATACCAATGGTTAGCAAAACCAGCGCCGAGGCAATCACCCAGCCTATAAAAACAATCATTTTGGATTCGCTATTTGGCTGGCGACAAAATCATGTTGGCAATGGGATCATAAATAATAGTTACCGAATCTTCCGCTTTCACCACATCAACTAAGACCTGTCCATGATCCATGTGAATATTAGTAATAATCACACTATTTTTAGAGTCTAAGGTATTAAGCATTCCGCATGATCCCATCATATTTAATGCTTTGGTATACATGTTGCCTAAAGCATATTTTTTATGCTCTTGAGCGTAAGCAAGGTGGCTCATGCTCAAATAAGCCAACAAAGTAACGAGGATTAGTTTTTTCATTTCTCTCTCCCACACAATATAAAAAGCAAACACATCGTTGCCGATGAGCTTTCTATAAATGGCTTTACAAGAGATGTATTTGATCGCCGTCAAACACATTATGTTTATATTAATTTAAGGTTTTCTCGATCGACAAAGAGAAGGCCCAACGCATGTATAAAAATATAATTCCACACCAACGCCCCCCTATAACCTGGATCGTTGTTGCCGATAGTAAACAAGTCCAGATCTACCGCCGTCAGTCTTACATCCAGCATGTTCCCTTGTGTGGCGGCGGAAACAAGTATTATCAAGAAAAAATGGGTTATGAGTTGGTGCTTATTCCAGAAGCGATGCCCAAGGCTGAATCTCTCGCAGATTATCAATTGAGCTCTACTGATAACGCATATGGGCCACAGGAAGATAGTCGCGAAGAGCTCAAAAGGCGCTTTCTCAAAGCCATAGCTTTAATGCTAGAGCAAGCTCATTCTAGAAAATCTTTTGATAATCTTATTTTAGTAGCACCAGCAAAAATCATTGGTGGATTAAGGGAACAGTTAAACCCTGCAATGCAAACATGTGTAAAAGCGGTATTGCCTAAAGAGCTTACGCATTTTAAGGGCAAAGAATTATTAGAATATTTATATGATACTCTTATAGAAGCTCACGTGGCGTGAGTAGCCTTACGTTTTAATAAGCGCGCGCGTAATTGCTCATGCTCCGCACAATTACCTGCGACGGAACAATCATCACAAGCAAAAGCTTCGATGGCATCAATATTGTCGAAAGCAACGCGATTCCCTTGAATGGAGATCCCGTGATTACGAATTTTAGAGAGTGTTCTAGAAAAGGTTTCCAATTCCATACCCAATCGGGAGGCAATAAGCGTTTTGCTGTATGGCAGCTCAAAACCGTGTGGATCAAAATCATGCAAAATGCATAATCTTTCAAGAAAACAAGCAACCTGCTGAGCTGCTGTCATCGTGGCTTTATGCTCTGCTTCTACAGCTGCAATGTCAGCACGTTTTGAAAGTAATCCCAGAACATTAAGGGCTAAAATGCCGTTGCGCTTAATATTATCTTTGAGCCAATTGACAGGAAACTCAACAACGAGAGAATCTTTTATCGCTAAAGCATTAAATCGATGCGTTGGAGACAATTGTAGAATTTCTGTTTCACCGATCGCATCACCACTGATGAGAACTTCCGATGTCATTTCATGTCCGTCAGGTGTTTCTCGGAATAATTGAATGGCACCTTCGCATATGATGTAAAAAGAGCGAATGGGATCGCCAAAGTGAAATACATTCTCACCATTTTTATAACGACGGCCTTTGCCGGCCTGAATAAGGTCGTCTTTTTCTTGTTCAGTTAGACCTGTGAAGAGAGGCAAAGAACGAAGAATGGGTTGTGCTGTTGCTGTTGGCATAAGTCTTTCTAGCTAAAAAAATCCGTAAACACCCTTTATAATTTTGACTCCTATTAACCCCCTGAGAAGTAATGACTTTATTTAATTTTTGTTTTTGATCACCGTCAAATCCTTTCTCCTTAAACCGCCCTATAAAAAACCATCAATAGTGAGGTCAGGAGATTAAAGTGAAAGCTCTCGTTTACGGTGGTCCAGGCAATAAAGCTCTTGAAGAGCGCCCCAAACCTGAGATCGAAGAAAATTCAGACGCGATTGTTCGCATTGTCAAAACCACAATATGCGGGACAGACCTGCATATTTTGAAAGGTGATGTGCCGAGCTGTAAGCCGGGCCGTATTCTTGGCCATGAAGGTGTTGGTATAGTCGACAAAGTCGGTACAGGCGTTACGACTTTAAAAAAAGGCGATCATGTTCTGATTTCTTGCATCACGTCATGCGCAAAATGTGAGTATTGCCGCAAAGGCATGTATTCTCATTGCACAACGGGCGGCTGGATACTGGGTCATACTATTAACGGCACACAAGCCGAATATGTACGCATTCCACACGCCGATACCAGCCTCCACAAGATCCCAGCTGGCTGTGATGAAGAAGCCCTCGTTATGCTAAGCGATATTCTACCAACAGGCTACGAATGCGGTGTACTCAATGGTAAAATTAAGCCAGGAGATACAGTTGCCATTGTTGGCAGTGGTCCTATAGGTCTTGCAACCTTACTGACGGCGCAATTTTATTCGCCCGCCACTCTCATCATGATTGATCCGGATGAAAATCGCCTGAATATTGCCAAGCAGTTTGGTGCAACAGATATTATTACGACCAAATATGGCAATGAAGTTGTTGCTGAAAAAATTAAGAACATGACAGGCGGTCGCGGCGTTGATGTAGCCATTGAAGCGGTAGGCATACCTTCAACATTTGAATTATGCGAAGAGATCATCGCTCCTGGCGGAATTATTGCCAACATTGGTGTGCACGGCGTGAAAGCAGATTTACACCTCGAAAAGCTCTGGGATCGCAATATCACAATCACAACGCGATTGGTTGATACCGTATCAACCCCCTTGCTGCTTAAGTCGGTTGAATCAAAACATCTCGATCCATCTCAGCTTATTACACATCGCTTCAAATTGAAGGATGTGCTCAATGCCTACGATACATTTAGCCGCGCCAAAGAAACACAAGCTCTCAAAGTCATCATAGAGGTGGAACAATGAATATCTTACCTTGGTCACTTATGTTTTTATCACTTGCTATCGTCACATATGCGGCGGCACTCGGCTGGGCAAAGCGTAAGCCCCCTAAAGAAGCTAGACATTACGTTATCATATTCACAACCATCTTTCTGACGATGCCGATTTTTGTAGGTGCGTTTATTGTCTCAGCTTGTCCCGGACCTGGTGAATGGCTAAGCGCTGAATGTCTAAACAATCAGACACTGCAAAATGAAGAACCCTCTACACTTAATAACGACGAGGAATCTTGGGGAGGTTTTGATGAGTAACTGGGAAAACAATATGGCTTATTTGCCAGGTGATTGTGAGACTGCTACCCCTGTGCGCACACGCAGCGTAGTCTCCGGAGCCGTATCTTGGGCCTGGGAACATTTAAAAGCCCGTCATGCGCGCCTTTTAAACGCCGTCGATCTTGGATGTGGTAAAGGAAGAAACACTTTGTTCTTGGCAAGAAAAGGTTTGCACGTCACAGCGATGGATTTTGCCCCAAATGCTATTGATGCTCTCCAGAAATCCGCCATTCGTCAAAAACTGCACACAAAAATTCGTGCATTCGTACAAGATATCAATGAAGATTGGCCGCTTAAATCTGATGAAGCTGATCTTGTGGTTGATACGTTCTGCTTTAAGCATTTGTCTTCAAAAGAAGAGTACGAATCTTATAAAAAGAATTTACTGCGTATTTTATCTGTTGGCGGCCATTATCTTCTTTCCTTCAATAGTATTGGAGATGGCTATTACGGAAGCTATATGCGCACAGCGGCTCAGCCTGCCATGCCTGTAGATGATGCCGTGAAGATCGATCCAATCAATGGTGTTGAATCAACCCTTTTTAGCCGCGAAAAAGCCATTGAGTTTTTCGGCCCTGAATTAGAAGTTTTTGCTGAACTCAAAAGCAATGAAAGTGACGGTAATGTGCAACGTGACGGCACTTATGCCCTCCTCTTCCATCGGGCACCAAAATGGTTTTATAGTTAGGGGGCGTAATGATTGGATTTTTTGGGTTGTTAACATTTGCTATTGTGGTCTTTACGAGCAGTCTTACCTGGGCAGCAAATCATCCGCTTGCGCATGTTAAATCTTTGTCGACACTCTTTGTGCCGATGTTTTTATTATCTATCCTAAGTGTGGTTGCTTTTCTTAAAACGGCGGAGTTGTAGATGGCCAACGAAAGTAATGTCGTGTTTATTACGGAGAGATTTGGCGTTTCCCGTGCAAACTTTATAAAGTTTGGCCTTGGATATGGCGCTGTTGCAGCCATGGTGCTTTCTTACAGCGCTAACAAATCTATTTTATGGATGCTCATTCATGGATGGTTCAGCTGGATTTATGTGCTGTTTTTTGCTCTTTTTAAATCCTAATGCCTAAACAAGAGCTCCTGCAGAATAACGTTTCATTTTGGCTTGATGACTTTCCCCGTCCTCAGCGTGACGATAATAAGTATACACGCGGGTGTGCACTTATTTATGGTGGTAACATTATGACGGGAGCAGCGCGACTAGCGGCACGCGCAGCTCAGCGTATAGGCGCCGGTCTTGTCACTCTCGTCGCCCCTCCTGAAGCTGTTCCCATTTATGCTGAAGCTCTTGAAAGTGTTATTGTCAGATCATCACATGATCAAGATGATACATGGCAAACACTTCTGTCTGATACAAAAACTGATGTCATTTTAATTGGACCTGGGCTTGGTCTAAGTCCTTCAGCCAAACAGAAAGTCCTCCAAGCTTTAGCGACAACCAAACCCTGCGTGCTTGATGCTGATGCGCTGACAAATTTTTCAGATCATCCATCTGAATTAATATCTCATCTTCACAGCCAATGTATTTTAACCCCCCATCAAGGTGAGTTTGATAGATTGTTTGGTAAGCAAATTGATAAAAATGCAGAAAAAGCATCCCGCGTGAAACGCGCCGCAGAGCTTACAGGTTGCGTTGTTTTACTAAAGGGAGCTGATACAATAATTGCAACTCCTGCTGGACATATACTTCTGAACAATAATGGTACTTCCTATCTTGCTACAGCAGGGTCTGGCGATGTCTTAGCGGGTATGATCCTGGGATTATTGGCCCAAGGCATGCCCCTTTTTAAAGCAACGGCAGCTGCTGCTTGGCTTCACGGCAAGATTGCTACAGATTTTGGTCCTGGGTTGATTGCTGAAGATATTATCTCTGGCATACCGGCTACACTTAAAAGTATGCTGTTTACGGGGTAATCATGCAGCTAACTTTTCTAGGTGCGGCAGGCACCGTTACAGGCTCACGCTATCTTATCGAGACTGCGGGTAAAAAAATTCTCATCGATTGCGGGCTTTTTCAAGGCTACAAAGATTTGCGCTTACGCAACTGGGCACAGTTTCCTGTTCAGCCTCACGCGATTGATGCTGTTATATTATCGCATGCGCATCTTGATCATTCAGGCTACATACCCCTTCTCGTCAAACAAGGCTTCCGTGGCCGTATTTACTGTACAGCTCCAACATTTGACCTCTGTAAGCTATTGTTACCTGATAGCGGCTATTTACAAGAAGAAGATGCTCGTCGCGCTAATCGCTATGGGTATACAAAGCACAAACCTGCTTTACCACTCTACACACTGACTGACGCCGAAGAGTCTCTAAAATATTTTCATCCCGTCCCATTTGAGGAAGATATTGCGCTGGACAGCGGTATACATTTTCGTTTTGAGCGGGCTGGGCACATTCTTGGCGCGGCATCGATTTTATTAACGGCTGAAAACAAGACCATACTTTTCTCAGGCGATTTAGGACGGCCCAACGATCCGGTCATCAAAGCACCGACCGCACCCAGTCAAGCTGATTATCTCGTCATTGAGTCCACTTACGGAAATAAACGACATGATCCCGTTAACCCGATTGATCAGCTTGAGCAAATTATAACTGACACAGCTGCACGTGGAGGCGCTGTCATTGTTCCCTCTTTTGCGGTCGGCCGTGCTCAAAGTCTCATTTACTATATTCATGTTTTAAAAAAATCTCAGCGTATTCCCAATATACCCGTTTATCTCGATAGCCCAATGGCCATCAACGCAACTGATATTATGGAAAAATATTTGAGTGAACATCGATTGAGCAAAGCTATCTGCTCAGCCATGACAAATGCCGTTACCTATGTACACACACCTGAAGAGTCTAAAAAACTAGATGAAAACCATTTCCCCAAGATTATAATTGCAGCGAGCGGCATGGCAACGGGTGGTCGTGTCTTGCATCATATCGAGCATTTAGGGCCCGATCATAGAAATACGATTGTCTTCGCGGGATTTCAGGCTGGCGGCACACGCGGTGATAGAATGCTGCGGGGCGAAAAGGATATCAAAATCCACGGTACTATGGTTCGCATCAATGCCGAGATTGATCAATTGCATAGTGTTTCGGCGCATGCCGACTACAAAGAAATTATAGATTGGTGCAAGCATCTTCAGAAGCCACCCATCACAACATTTATAACGCATGGCGAAGCCTCAGCATCTGAGGCTATGAAAAACCATATGGAACAAAGCCTTCCGCAGTGGTCTTGTGTCATTCCGCATCATTCGCAAACTGTAAAGCTATGAGCAAACCCACGCTTAAACTTAAATATTTAGGAATCGATGCGCAAAACGAGGCTGTTATCTATCTTCGCGCCGACAGTCAAATTTGCATCTCGGAAGGTTTTGCTGCACAAACGCGCATTCGCGTCCAAAAAGGTGACCGCTATATTATTGCCACCCTTAATACTGTTACGACATCTCTTCTCCATCACGATGAAGCAGGACTTTCTGAGTATGCCTGGAAGCTTTTAGATGCAAGAGAAGGAGAAAGTATCCTACTTTCGCATCCCAAACCCTTATCCTCACTTAGTTATATTCGCAGCAAAATTTACGGCAACACGCTCAAAGAAAAAGATATTACAGCCATTGTAGAAGATGCCGCTGCTGGCCGACTCTCAGATATTCATATGTCTGCTTTTGTAGCTGCTTGTGCGGGAAAGCATTTAACAGAAGATGAAACTCTTTATTTGACGCGCGCGATGGTTGCAACGGGTCAGCGTTTGTCGTGGGAAAAAGATTTGGTTGTCGATAAGCATTGCGTTGGTGGATTGCCAGCCAATCGAACAACGCCGATAGTTGTTGCCATTGTTGCCGCCTTTGGACTTACCATTCCCAAAACCTCATCGCGTGCCATAACCTCACCTGCTGGTACGGCTGATACAATGGAAGTGCTAGCTCCTGTTGAGCTCTCTCTTGATCAAATAAAACACGTTGTTAAAAAAGAGAATGGCTGCGTTGCCTGGGGTGGCGCGGTGTCTTTAAGTCCGGTAGACGATGTTCTTATTCGTGTTGAGCGTGCACTTAATCTTGATAGCGAAGGTCAACTTGTCGCTTCAATTTTATCGAAAAATATTGCCGCTTGATCAACTCACGTCATTGTCGATATTCCTGTTGGCCCTACGGCTAAAATATATGATATGACGACCGCCCTTCATCTTGAAAAGCTACTTAAATCAGTTGGAAAAAAACTTGGCCTTCAGGTTGATGTGGTTATCACTGAAGGTTTTGAGCCTATAGGAAAAGGTATAGGACCCGCGCTTGAAGCCAGAGACGTTGTAAACGTTTTGCAGAACTACAAAGAAGCGCCTACCGATCTACGCGAGCATGCCCTCCTTCTGGCAGGCCGTATCCTTGAGTTCTCACCACATGTACAAACCAATCAAGGCTTGCTTCTTGCCACCGAGATTTTAAATGACGGACGTGCATGGAAAAAATTTCAAGCTATCTGTATCGCACAGGGCGGGATACGTGAAATACCTAAACCTTGTTGTACCTATGACTATTGCGCACCCCGTGCAGGCCGCATTATTCAAATCGATACGAAGCGTATTGCTATGCTCGCTAAATTAGCTGGCGCCCCACGCGCCAAAGTGGCTGGTATTGATTTGCATGTTAAATTGCAAAATATGATTGCAAAAAATCAGCCGCTTTTCACTCTCCACACACAATCGCCGGGTGAGATGGAATACGCTAAATCTTATCTTCAAGATAATAGCGGTATGATTCAGATTGAGGAAATGGAATGACACTTCTTTTTTCATTTCCAGATCAATTCGAGCTTCAAAAGTCGCTTCTCCAAAATTCAAATTTTGCTAAAGGCGAATGGGAGTGGCGGCATTTTCCTGATGGCGAATCTTATGTTCGACTTTTATCGGATGTTAAGGGCCGATCGGCCATTATTCTCTGCAGCCTTAACAGGCCGGATGAGAAAATATTGCCACTCGCTTTTCTAGCTTCAACCCTTAAAGAATTGGGTGCAAAGAAAATCACTTTGATCGCTCCCTATCTTGGCTATTTGCGCCAAGATAAACGCTTTAAACCAGGCGAGGCTATCACCTCTTCTCACTTCGCCAATCTATTGACGCATTACATTGATGCTTTAGTGACAATCGATCCGCATTTGCATCGCATTCAAAAACTTCAAGACATCTATAATTGTGAATGCACAAGATTATCAGCAGCATCCTTGATGGCAAAAGTCATTGTGCACACTATTAAAGCACCTCTTCTCATTGGTCCCGATCAAGAAAGCGAGCAATGGGTTAAAGATATTTCAGAACAGGCCAATGCGCCTTATCTTATTCTTAGCAAAATACGCCATGGTGATCGTGATGTTGAGATCACTCTTCCCCATATAGAAGGCTATAAAAACCATACGCCTGTTTTAATTGATGATATTATTTCTTCAGCCGCAACCATGATCAAAGCTGTCGATCTTCTCAAAAAGCAAGGCATTCAAGAGGTTGTTTGTATAGCAACACACGCTGTTTTTGCGACGAATGCTTATGAAGCACTTATCAATAGAAATGGCGTTAAAGTAATAACAACAAACGCCATTCCTCATATTTCAAACGGAATAGATATAGCGCCGCTTTTCACTGCATTAAACTTATAAGCCAATTCCAACTGCTCATAATTTCCTGCTGATAATCAAAGCAAAGTTTTACACTCAGAGCCAAACTCACAATGGCGAGAATGGGCCGAATAAATTTTGCACCTTTTTTGATAACTAAGCCCGAGCCTATCCAGGCACCTGCAATTTGACCTAGACCAAGAAATAAACCCGGCAACCAAAGAACTTCATGATGAGCAGCAAGAACAAATAGCGCTATAGCACTGCTTGTGAAATCAACAACTTTGGTCGTTGCCGTTGCTTCACGCGCGGCATATCCAAGCCCCCAAACCATAGCCAGAACATAGAAACTTGCCGAGCCGACACCAAAAAAACCATCGTAAAAACCAACCAGAGCGATCGGACCCAGGCTAAACGCAATACGTCCCATCCGGGCCTTATCTTTAATGTCATTTAATCGAGGGCTGAAGATAAAATAGATTGTTGCCGCCATAAGCAAAAGGGGAATAAGGGCACCCAGAATATCGGGATGCATATAAATAAGAGCCAAAGCCCCAATTGCGCCTGAGACACCTGCGCTAACGATTAAGGGTAGTAGATTTTTCCATTGGACTAGTTTGGCGCGATGAAAGCGAAAAATAGACGTAACAGCACCAAACGCATATTGGAGCTTACTGGTTGCCATGGCCGATGGTGCTGAAAAGCCAAGCAGTAAAAGCGTTGGCATAACAATTAAGCCGCTCCCGCCCGCCGTTGATTCAATGATGCCTGCTAGAATCCCAATACCGATAAGAATGGGTGAAGAGCTTAGTGCGGTAATATCAATCATCTGACTCACTGTCGGAAGAAACCGATGCCCACAATGGCTCTCTAAAATTTGCTGCTCATTATTAAATGAACGACAATACTTGCCCCATAACCCAAAAGTATGGCCCACGACCATTTTAAGTGAGACATAAAAGTATAGGAGTTTTTAGCCATGCCCATCAAAGCAACGCCAGCAGCAGAGCCTATGGCTAATAATGAACCACCCGTTCCAACTGTCAGTGTAAATAACAACCATTGATCTAAGTCCATTTCAGGTTGCATGCTCAGCACAGCAAAAGTAAGGGGGATATTATCAACAACAGCAGATAATATTCCGACCAGAATATTGGCGTTTGTAGTACCTAAATCGACATACAAATAATGGGATACGAGGCCTAAATAGCCCATAGCCCCCAAGCCCCCAACACAGAGAATTATGCCATAGAAGAAAAGTAAGGTGTCCCATTCTACGGCTCGCAAGCTATCAAAAACATCATAAGGCTTGCTAATTTGCTGCGGAATGGACCGATCTTCAAAAGAAACAGGGCCTGTGCGTTTTTCTTGAAGCTGCAAAAAGTAACCGTATATTTTTAAAGCGCCAAGGCCGAACATCATGCCAAAAAATGGCGGTAAGGCTAAAAGATGATGCAGCAAAACTGTTGTAATAATTGTTGCAGCAAAGAGAGCGCAAATAGTACGACCCCCACGTTTTATTTCTACAAAACCTTCTGGAATGCGCGGGGTTTTCTTTTCAACCGTCAGGCTGATAAGGAAGGCTGGAACAAGCCAGTTGATTAGAGAAGGAATAAAGAGTGCAAAAAACTCACCAAATGAAACCACTCCTTTTTGCCAGACCATCAGCGTTGTAATATCGCCAAAAGGCGAAAAAGCACCGCCAGCATTAGCTGCAATCACAATATTTATGCATGCACCTGTGACAAATTTTTTATAATTTTTGCCAATGGAGATTACGACGGTTCCCATAACCATAGCGGTGGTCAAATTATCGGCTATAGGTGAGAGGAAAAAAGCTAGAACACCTGTCGTCCAAAACAATCCGCGCAAAGAAAGTTCAGAAGAAACCAATTTGTGGCGCAGAACATCAAAAACACCGCGCTCCACCATCGAATTGATGTAGCTCATAGCGGCCAGTAGGAAAAAAAGCAGCTCAGCGTACTCGAGTGTGTTATGACGTAAAATCTTGATGGCTTCAGCGTTATTGTCATTTTGCGCATAGGCTATCGAAACCAAAATCCAAATTAGCCCCGCCGCCACTAGAACAGGTTTAGATTTTCTTAAGCCAAGATGCTCTTCGGCAAACACCAACACATAAGCAGCAGCAAAAACCAAAAGGACAGCGTATCCAAAAAATGAGTATGGGCTTGCAGTGAGCTGCATTGTCTCAGCTGCCGACGCCGAAAATGGGGTGCCGCTCAAAATTAAACAAAACATGCTGTAAAATATTACGCTAAAGGTATTTCGGATTTTCATGAGCGATATTCCAGTACGTCGTAGCAATTATATTTATGCTCTCTTTATAATGGTTAATAGTTCATCACGGCAAGGTTTGTGTCTCGGGTGATATGTGATACCAAGACACTTCTGTTACTCTAGATTGAGTCTGCTTGTGATATTTTTACGTTTTCTTGTTCCTCTTGCACTCACTTTATGCCTTGTGGCCTACCTTTTGTTGCCTTGGACAGATCGTTTTTTCCTGAACTGGTCTGAAGCCGACCTGCAAATACGCTCAAAACTCGTCTTTTCATCCATACAAGATGATTTACCAGATGTGTTGAGTATAGAGCGTTCAAACCAACTTACCAAACGTTTTACGCAACTCGCACAAGATGAGCGTTTAATTGGCATTGGCTATTGCAAGAATGCGGGTTCACCCCAATACAGCAATAAAGATTTTCCGGCTGATGTTTTGTGCCCTAATTCCGCGAATCTCACGAAACCGGATTTCACAAAAAAAGCCATTAAAGGTGGCTCCGTTATGGTTGCCACATTTCCTATCGCAAACAACAATGCAGTCTCGAAACCCGCATCACTTGTCATCGTTCATGATATGTCTTTTGCTGAACGGCGCAGCGGACAAACGCGACAATATATTCTATGGTTTGTACTGACCATTAGTCTCTTAGCAGCTCTTGTCACTGTCGTCGTTGCTCGACTAACTTTTAGCCGTTGGATTCTTGGGCTACGCAACTATGTGCGTACAGGTGAGCGAACCCGGGATTTGCCGCGCGCAGCGCTAAACATTACGCGCGATATTCAACAACGCATTCGTGAAATTGAACGCGAACAGCAACGACCCTTGCTAACAGGGCCGCAATGGTCAGCAAAAACTCTGTTTGAATTTGTAAAAAATTATCTACCTTCCGAGCAACTGATTACTGTTTCTTATCGTCAGCCTTATGCGCATAGCAAAACCGCGCAGGGGATTACCTGGTCAGTGCCTGCCAGTGGCCTTGTGACAGCCATCGAACCCATCATGACGGCTTGCAGCGGTACATGGATAGCTGTCGCGACCAGCGAGGCCGATCGGCAAGTTGCCGACGACGAAGGAGCGATCATGGTGCCGCCCGACAATCCAAGCTATCGGTTAAAAAGGCTTTGGTTATCAGATAATGAAGAAGCAGGATTTTATGCTGGTTTTGCCAATGAAGGCATTTGGCCATTATGCAATATGGCTTATGTAAAACCCCGATTTCGTGCCTCTGACTGGGAAATGTATCAGGCCGTCAACAGAAAATTTGCTGATGCCATTTGTGCCGAGGCAAAATCGAAGGCCCCAATTATTTTTATCCAGGACTATCATTTTGGCCTTCTTCCTAAACTAATTCGCCAAAAGTTACCCGACGCACTCATTATAGTTTTCTGGCACATTCCATGGCCAAATAGTGAAACCTTTGGCATTTTACCTTGGCGCGCAGAGTTTTTGGACGGCATGCTGGGTGCTGATATCATTGGCTTTCATACTCAATTTATATGCAACAACTTCTTAGATTGCGTAGATACCCATATTGAAGCGCTGATTGATCGTGAGCACAACACAATTAGGCGTGGTGACGACTTTTGCATGATACGTCCTTACCCTATTTCAATCGCCTGGCCTGATTTTAGTGCACTGTCTGTTCCTGACATTTCATCTTGCCGCAAACAACTCATTTCACGACTCAATATTGATCCAAGTATGAAAATCATCCTGGGCATTGAACGCCTCGATTACATTAAAGGCATTCCAGAAAGATTGAGAGCTTTTAGCCTTTTTCTGGAACGAAACCCGGAATGGTTTGGCAAGGTATGTTTTGTTCAAGTTGCCTCTCCATCACGCTCCATTATTCCTGCTTACGGCGATATTGACAAAGAAGTCGATGATATTGCGGCTGAAATCAACCTTAAATTTGGCGGAGAGCAGTGGAAACCTGTGCATATTTTTAAACAAAACTTTGATCACACCGATGTTTACAAGTTTTATCGCGCTGCTGATGTATGCATTGTATCATCTTTGCATGACGGCATGAATCTTGTGGCCAAAGAATTTATATCTGCCCGCGATGATGAGCGTGGCGTTCTTGTGCTTAGTCAATTTGCTGGCTCATCGCGAGAATTGGTTGATGCACTTATTGTAAACCCTTACAATGAAGAAGGTCTCTCGCAGAGTTTTTTACGTGCATTAACAATGAGCCCAGAAGAGCAAGCCGCACGCATAAAGAGCATGCGAGAACAGGTTAAGTTGCGTAATGTTTTTGCCTGGGCGGCTGAGATTCTAAGAGATGCTTCCAGCTTACATCGCCGTCGAGAACTTAATAATTTATTGCAGGGTCATATGAATGGAGTGGCCCTTCAAATACAGCAGGAGAACACCCTTTCATGCACCTCGAAAGAAACCCAGAAAAATTAGCAGATTTACATAGCAATGTTGCATATCTCTTTGATTTTGACGGGACATTGGTTGATCTCGTTCCAAATCCAAATAAAGTAATGGTATCTAGTGAGCTACTTACGAATCTTAAAATAATTAGCCAAAAGGCTGATTGCGCATTCGCAATTGTAACAGGTCGAGCGCTTTCACAACTTGATCGCTTCTTAAATGGCCTTCAACTTCCCGCTGTCGGCAATCATGGAGCTGAATATAGACCTAATCCAGAAAATGCTGTCGAGCATTTAGCGTCAGAAATGCCCGCATCTATTTCCGAGGCTATGCATGATATCAGTGATCAGCGAGGATGTTTTTTTGAAGACAAAACATTTAGCATTTCGCTTCACTTGCCCTTTATGCATGCAAACGATGACATAGAGTCCGATCTTTTGAAGGCACTAGGAAACCATAGAAATAACTACTTAATACGCAAAGTGGGGAGAACTTACGAAATTCTGCAGCGTGGAATAAGTAAGGGTACGGGAATAGCTCACCTGATGAAGCATCCGAGGTTTGTGGGACGGAGGCCAATTTACGTGGGTGATGATGTGCATATTGATGAGAGTCTTAATTTATTACTTGGTATGGGCGGAAGTTTTATTCCCGTAGGGCCTCAGCATAATACAGCGTACGACCCACAAGGTCACCTTCTAACTGTTCAAGATGTTGAAGAGATTATTTCAGCTATTGCCAAGTTTTGAGGATGCTTGTTCCGCGTTTAAAACAGGAAAGATCAAAATCATTCATATAACGACATCATACGAATAATCGCGGACTAATATTTTCAGAATTTTGTGGAGGCTATATCAGTAATCTATGAGGAGACTGGAGTAGGCGAAGAGGAGCAAACTCGCACCTTCTATCTTATGTGCTATCTTATGTGAGCAACCGACAAACTTGCATTCAGCAGGTTTGTGCTAACTCATTGAAGCAAATGGTGGACACTACAGGGATTGAACCTGTGACCCCTACCATGTCAACGGGCTAGTGAAACATGAAATTCAATATTCCCAAAGACTTAACGTGCATCAAAAGTCGTTAAATGCACTCGAAGTCATTTTATACTAACACATAACTGACACAAAATCTGAAATCTGCGCCCCTATGTTGTTAGGTGTTAGCTCACATTTAAAAAAAGAATTTTTGACGAAGATTGACCGCCAATTCCCAAAATAGAAACAGGGAAACTTTGGAATCTATCAAGGAACACTGATTTTTTACACGCCCATATACCGTCGATTTCCTTGGTATGGTGAATAAAAGTTAAGCATAATTCTACCTGTTATGGACAATGAGTTATCCCCTACAGACAGCAATTCATTGAAACTATTATGCAAACCCACTGAGACTAAAAATTTGGTAATGTGCCTAGCAATAGCGTCATTGTTTTTAAATAATATTGCCAGGTTTGATAATGTCTACGCCCGTTATGCCACTAGCCCCGCTATTTCAAGGCCAACTTCCCGAAGAGCAATTAGCATTACTGCGTCAGCAAGGTTCAATCGGCGATAGTAATGAGTACGATAGTTTTTTACTTGCTTTAGGCAATTTAGAGTTCACTCGCGAAGCTATGCATGCATTTGCTGAACGTTTTTCTTACCGCCAATATATTCCCACAACACATGGCGAATGGGCTACGGCAGAATATTCAACATACCAAGTATTCAAAAACCCATTCACTGAACAAAGTGATGTGGATTTAATGTATGAGTTTCGTCGAACTGGCCTGCAAGTAACATTCAGATCTGGAACGAGCTTTCTTGTTTTGGATCCCGAAGGAAAAGTTCCATCTATCTTAGATGGAGAAATAGTTCCTAATTCAAATGATTATAAAGTTACGAGAGTACCCGGCAATGCGTCCCGCCTCATACATCGCTATATAGATTCAACAGATATGCGCCAAGCAGCATTGATGTACGCAGCACTGCGCTATCACATGGGCATTGATGCTGATGCAGATTCTGCGAAAGCACTTCGCATTACGGAGCTTCTTTGTTTAAATCCAAAAACAACGTTTTTTATCAAAACCACTGCATTAAATTTAAGAGATGCAATAAAACGAGAAACCAAATTTAGAGACGCATCATCTTCTAACGAAACCGAAGCATCAACCGTAGCTGAAATGGTGCGTGGCATTCATTATAACCAATACACTTATGCCAATTTGGCACAGGAGATTTCTGAAAAATCGCGTGAGTTATTAGAGATAGTTGCCGACCGGTTGCTAAGTCTCGATCGCCTATATTCCTTAGATGGTCGCGAGCTGTCTAATCCCCTAGTTTATGAGAATAGCCGCCAAAGAACATTTTTTACCCAATGCATCATGGGCAAAATTCTGGGCGCAGATCCTGAGCAACTTATTTTATCTACGAGTGATTTTGGCCCGATTTATAATAGAATAAATACTCAGGGCTTCCTTATCCCTGGTGATTTTAGCGAGCAATGCATGCCATTGGAGGGCTATGGCAAGCTGCTTGGGCTAAAAGGCACTCATGATGGCGAGATTGATTTCCGCTTTGAGCAGCCATTGGATGGAAAATTCTATCTCACACAACAAGATGTCGATGTTGTATTAGCCTTAGCGTTTGCTGATGACAAGCCCATTACACCCTCTCTTTCTATGGATTACACCGATCCACGCACCCCCATGCTTGCACAAAAAGTATGGTCGCCAGAGTGGGTGGGCAATACAGATCTAGGAAAAACTTTCTATGCCGCCGATTATTGGATGGGACGTATTTGTTTTTATAATGAAGAGCTTCCTATTTTAGAAGCAGTCCAACCTCAATTTAGAGAGGCAGCTACTGATATTCTGTCAGAGATGAAGAGTTTAAATGGCAGCGCTAGCCTTAATATACGACCTCTCAAAATTGAATGGACATGGAAAACGAATAAAAAGCGGCATTGGTTTTCGACACAAACGGAATATCAATGCGCAATAAGAAATGTCGCGATGGGTATTCTCAGTAAGCTTTCCGAGAATAAGGAAGGTTTTGAAAGGAAAGGCTCACGCGAATGGGGTACAAAAGAATCCGGACACTCAGTCATTTTCAATGCACGCTACGAAGAAATTGCAGGAATGTGGCCGGTTTTCGAACGCCAACGTCAGCTTGTGACCCTTATCCGAGCACTTGAAGAATTAAGAGCCAAGGGCTTCAAGCCAAGTCCCGCTTTGAGCGCGCGTATACAAAATATAAAACAGAGCTTTACCTCTCAACCTTCCCTAAAACGGGAAAACAGGTTAGTGTTGTGGTCGTGATGAACAACGTTAATGGTTCCAACGTTACGGGTGGAGACGTCATCAATAGAGAAGATGATGGCTATCTGCGTGATTTATTCGGCATGACGGCAAAAGCCTCCAATTTGGAAAAACATACTGAGCATCCGGACTTTCCCGCGAGTTCAGCTGGTAATATCCATTCTTCATCCAATACTGCCTTACATCCACGTGATGATGCCGCTCGCAGAAATGTAGAATATCTTGCCTCTCATCCCAGCCACGATATTTCCCCCTACCATGAGGACAGGCCTGTCATAAGTTATCGTACAGATATGGAAACGGATAATATGTCCCGCGTTCACGCGGATAAAAATAAGGTTGGACCTTTTACAACACGAACTGCTGATATTCGTGACGAGAGTGGTAATTATTCTACCGGACAACAAGCAATGGATGATTTAAGCTTAAAAAGACTACCAACGCATGCTACACCGGTTAGGCCAGATATTGGCACAGATGTGTTGGCCAGTAAGCCAATTTCGGATAGTGCGCGACAATATGAACTTTTAAGGTTAGTGGAATCATGGTTCGGACCAAGCACGAAACTGGGCTAAAAGAATTCAGCGTTGAAGACAACGTTCTGAAGTGCGATGGACAAGAAATAGCGCGCTTTCTAACTCCCATATGTGAACTTGCGCGGCTTGATGATAAAATATTTGTCGTACTGCACCCCTATCTCGGAAAAGCGCAGCTTGAGTATGCGGGCACTAATCTTTTAGCTTTAAACATGGATGGGGAAGTCTTGTGGAAAGCTCGCAATTTAAATCCCAAACCAAATGAATTACTACCCGTATCATATAATGATCTAAAGATTTTTGAATATAATGGACAACCTAAATTATTGGCCGGTACAACACATGATCACGTTAACCCTATTATAGATATCGAAGATGGGAAAGAAATTGGCGGATTGGGATCTCAATGGCATGAGGCGGACATTTTGAAGTCTGTTATTGAAAGCTCGACACGCTACTTAGTCATTGTACCGGGCACACCACCTAAAAAGAACAACTCACATCCTTCAAAGCCATCAGTTTAACGTGACATCACAATGACATCCAACAAATATGCTGACCTTGATCAAAAAACACCTTCTATAGCTGCCACCGCTAGTCCTGACATTATTCCATCCACTGAACACACCGCACCGATCATCCCACATATAACTTATACAGTTGATATGGAAAGTGATGGGCTAGTTCGCCTTTATGATGGGATCACCGTACAACGTGACGAAGCCTTCTTAGTCAACCGCAAAGATCTTTTCGGCAAAACATCGGAACAGATTCAAGCACATTTTGCTCTTTCTTTTCTGCCGCGCTTCTTATGTGACGCCACCGTACCCATTGGCCATCAAGTCATGGCGGGCAAATTGACGAATGCCGCCGGACAACGGGTGTTTATTTTTAAAGCTCTAACGGCACTAAACCTTGCAAATGAACGCCCGCTCATGCCTGCAAATATTCCCGCTGTATCCTAAAAAATAGAAATATATTGCCCCCAAAAATTTGAGATTAAAGGCCAAGTTTTTTATCTGGAGCCAATTGTTGCAACTCTCTTCTATCCGCAGCAAAAGCGTTCCAAGGTAAAGCATTCATTGTCAAAACCGCGCCACGCAACAGAAGATTAGCGGTCCATTCAACAGGATTACCACTTCGTGGATGGCGGCTGATTCCAGTATTGTTTAACTGATCAGCTATCTCTTGAATTGCTTTACCTTCATTAATCATACTGCCGACCAGTGGAGCTATATCCGCATATAGACGCTGGATAAGCGCATTGCGATTTTGCTTGGTTGCCGTTGGTTCTGCTGCCCATTCCACAGAAAAACTCATAACCATTTGATAAGCATGGGTGTCTTTTAATGCATCTACTTGTTCTGAAGTTACACCCAAAGTTTTTAATACACTCGATGGAATTATACTTGAAGGTACTTCCATATCTGCACTCGCAGACGATGGGCCAACTCCCGATATAGCTTCAACTTCCGGCTGCTTTTTTATGTCTGCACAAAAACGATCATTGAACCACTGGGCAAGGCCCAGCCCATTGCCAAGCAATTCTTCAGGTTCAATTTCATGCATTGCTTGCATTTGAAAATGCACATCACCGGCAGCACTTGCAATTTGACGCGCATGGAATAACAGCTGTGCTGGAAATTGCTCAGCATTATGATCTCTCAGGATTGCAATAACTTTTCTAAATGTTGCAATACGATCATCTGTCTCAGCTTTATCGGTCTTTGACTCAAAACCTGAATTGCCTAACGATTGAAGATAGCTGCTGGTAACTGCTCCGATACTTCGCTGGGCACCTCTATCAACTCCTAATTGTCTCAAATAATTTTCATTAATAAGCAGCATGCTACTGTGAATGCACATTTCGACAAATTTTCGGAGATTACCCTTCATACCAACAAAATCATTGGCTGAAAAAGCGCGTTCGGCGTTCGTTAAGCACGATAACATGCTGTCACCCACAGCATCTCTGACTAAAAATAATGGTGAGTCAAAAGTAGCAAACCGGAACAAGTGTACTGGAGAGGCCGTAGTGTCAGCAATTCCGGCGGATGCGATAGCCTTCCTTGAGCGGCGCGTTTTCGGG
Source organism: Alphaproteobacteria bacterium (assembly GCA_049276515.1). Taxonomy (GTDB): domain Bacteria; phylum Pseudomonadota; class Alphaproteobacteria; order UBA9219; family UBA9219; genus JAATFY01. The sequence goes on along the minus strand of JBASWO010000087.1, from coordinate 8,969 downwards.
ACGGCTATTGATTGTTCGCCCCCAACACTACTTACTTGGCCCTGAAGCTTAGCGACGACGGCTTCAGTAATTTGTGCAACCAAATCACCTTTAAGGTCTGCGAATAAACCAACAATCGCTTGTCGTGCAATTTCAGTGGGATCGATCTGATTTGAGGGTAATGATTCAGAATTACCAGAAGTAGACTGAATCGATGACTTCTCTCTTGTAAACCCATGCTTTTGTTTTAGTTCGTACAGACCCACAGCAATTAAAGAGCCATCTTTTTTTGTTAATCCACGGTGACCATTTTTTAGAGATTGATTAATTCCCAACCAAGTCTCACCCGAAACAACTTCAATGCTGCCATCTGCTTGATAGCCATAAACGTCCTTACCGCCAGTTACAGGAAATCTTCCCGTTTTTTCCAGCGTGGCCTTAATCCAAGAAACTATCTGCTCCTCGGTTAAATCCCCTTTATCAATCGCAAAGCCATGTTTTTTCTTTAAGTCGGAAAGGCCTTTAACGGTTAATAAGCCGTCTGTTTTTGGCAGTCCGCGCAACCCTTTTTGTAGAAATTTGTGAATTCCTATCCAAGTCTCACCCGAAACATCTTCAATGCTGCCATCTGCCTGATAACCGTAAACAGTCTTATCATTCGAAGTGGGAATCCTTCCCGTTTTTTCTAATGTTGCCTTGATCCAAGAAACAATTTGCTCTTCAGTTAAACTTTTACCAAAGCCGTATTTTTTCTTTAGGTCAGATAGACTCGTGGCGATTAAAGAGCTATCCTCTTTTACAAGCCCACGACGACCGTTCGCTATGCAAGCATCGATGGCCTTCCATGTTTCACCCTGAACAATCTCAATGCTACCACCGGCTTGATAGCCATAAACGATCATATCAGTTTGTATAGGAAGTCTGCCTGTCTTTTCCAGCGTTGCCCTAATCCAAGAAACAATTTTTTCTTCAGATAAATCTTCTTTATCGGAAGCAAATCCATGTTTTTTCTTAAAATCGAAAAGGCCATCAGCAAATAGGGTGCCATCTTCTTTTACCGATCCACGAGCACCCCTTTCTAAAGATTGATGAATTGCATTCCATGTTTCGTTTGGGATAATTTCAATACTGCCATCTGCCTGATAACCATAGACTTCCCTGTCGTTAAACGTAGGGATTTTTCCTGTTTTTTCCAATGTTGCTTTAATCCAAGAAACAAGCTTTTCTTCCGTTAAATCCTCTTTATCGATGATAAACCGACGTTGTCCATAAGCCTCATCCATTTGGCGACTAATTGTCAGCGTATCTTCTTCAGTAATGTAGGTTTCAACTTCGCATTGAGGAGAAAGAAGAATTGATTTTCTTTCAGCACCTGCAACTGGGCGAATATTTGAAAGGGCCAGCTCACGGCCCGGTGCCAAGACTAAGGTACGCTTGAGGATCCGATATGCTGTAATTACCTTGGCCAGAGCATCCCTACGAGCTCTTGCATCTTTTTCAGGATCAACATCGCCGATATAAGGAATTGCCTCCATAATAACCGTGCCTTGCGGCATACCAGTACGCGGATCAATATAGCGACGGGTAGCGCGGCCAATTTCCTGAATGGTGTCTACTGGAGAATTACCAGGGTAACTGGCAACAAATTTTATTCGCGAATAATCAAATCCGACTTGAAATTTTTTATCACCAACAGCAATCATGAAATCGCCATTCATAAATTGCTCTAAAAGAGCATCTTGAATTTTATCGCTGTAACCCACGGAATGAATAGAAACGGCAACGTTTTTAAAACCTAACTCTTTCGCCTTACGTTGAAGGGTTTGATCGCTATTTAAGCGGGCAGCTAGACCGTCAGCATGGCGGGTATCGGCAGCAAAGGCGATACCCACCTTATCAGACAATGGTTGACCACTGATACCATCGACCAATGTGGCATACGCGCGCGTTACAAGCTTTGCCCATTCCAGGCGTTTAATAAGGGTAAATTCACCATTAGATAGGCTAGCGCCCTCTTCTTTAAGCATGTCAGGCAAAATGCGCATGACATAATACTGAACATGAGCATAATCTGTCAGAAATCCGCGCTCGATTGCCTCTGGTAGGTCAAGTTTATAAACACGCTTTTTGTGCGTAAGCTCCAATGTCTTGGTGGCATCATACTCTGATGATGCCGTAACACCGAAATGCAAAACGTCAGATAACCTTTCATCAAGCAAGCTGCGGCGCCGCTGGGACAAACTAAAATGGGCTTCGTCATTAATGTGAAGGCTTACGTTTTCACTACTGAGTTGACCACTTTCCAAAAGTTCTAGCCATGCATCATATGTTATAATTGAGACGGGTTTACTCAGGTCTTTTTGTCCACCACCATAAAAACCTACAGCCCCAGCGAGTTCAGGGGCTGCTTGAACTAGCATGCCATGAGTTTGAGTTAACAAAGGGAGTGTTGGTTCGACGATAACAGTACGAAAGTTATTTCCTAAACCCCGCTCTCTGGCAGTTTGATGAGCATGGCGCGTAACAACTGAAAAGAACCCAGTCTTACCCGTACCAGTCGCCATGTCAGCGTAAGCACGTCCCGCATCTTCCTCAGGGGCTTCATTTAAAAAAGTAGAATAGCCTTCTAATCCCTCAAATTGGGGTGTGTTAAGAGGCAGCACAGAAGTCAACATGCCGCTATGCAAGCCACGACGGACAGATTCTTTTAATATGTTTAGGTGCTTAGCCATTTAAAAATAATATCAATATAACTAAAGAAATAATGCCGGCTATGTATACCAACGATTAGTGAAATTAAAAAGTATTATACTGGTTCAAAAAATTGAATATTTTATTACTTTTCAATGCTTTAAGCATATATGGAAGAGCTTTAAGCAATCAAACAAGTACACGTGAAAGCATTGCCTCCGGCAATACCACGTGGACTGACCACTTCGTAGTCCCCACTTTGCTGCGCCATCCGGCGCAGAAAATAAAATAAATTTTGTGCGTAATGGGAAATCTGGAAGGTGTTGGACGGCTTGAGACAGCCAGAGACAATGGCGATCAATAATTGGCTATAATTTTTTTAAATACTGAATGCCATAATTAGGAATTCATAAACCAAACTATGAGAGTTTTGGTATTGCGAAGACCTCGCCGTTTAAGCCGGATCCCTGCAAGACTTCTCAAAATTGTGAGACAAAGCTGCAGAGAAAAACGAGGCCATCACCAAGCGTAGTGTGCTGTCGAACCCGTCAAGAGTCTGCTGCTAGCCGCTAAGTTCGGGAGCAAGTGGGCGGCGAGGCTCACCGTAAGTTTGCGGCGACAGGCTTTGGGCGTGCACCAGAAGACCACTGTTTTAACAACAGGAGGTCTTTTTTATTGCCGGTAGCATTACTCAAACACCATTTTCTAAGACGCGATGGTACAGGACCAAAAGCCCATGCCCATGCCGCTTATCTTTCTGGCACTAAGCTGGACGACGGTTATGGCCATACAGCCGATTTTACACCCAAGGGCGGTATTCTTCATGCCGAGCTCTGGGTGCCTAAGGATGCTCCTGTTTGGGCTAAGGATAGAGGCCAGCTTTGGAAGCGATTAGAAGCCCGTGAGGATAAAACCACACGGAAGGCTAAGGCTATCCTTGCCCATAAGTTCATAGGGGCATTACCTCATGAATTATCCATTGATGAGAACATCCTGTTTATCAAGGATTTCATTCGAGAACAGTTTACGAGGAAAGGCTATGCCGCCGATTGGGCTATTCATGCTCCTGATCCAGGGAGTGATAGCCGCAATTTCCATGTTCATGTCATGGTGCCACTTCGGAAGTTCGAGAATGGCGATTGGGCGAGAACCAAAGACAGGTTTCCGAAAAACAGTCCGGCCCTAAGTCTCTACATCAAAGAGAAGCAGGGTGCATTTTTTCATCTGCAGAACCGTTATCTGAAGAAGAACGGCTTTAGCCCACAAATAACGCGCTCCGATGGTAAGTGGATTATCGTCGAACAACGTGGCGTAACGATCTCTACTGTTCCGATAGCATATGCAGCTCTACCTGCTCAGCAGGCGGAAGTGCGGACTTCATCCCCAGTTACAACATCGCAGCCAGCTCCAAGCTTTGGCGGCGGCAAAGAAGCACAAGACCAAAGAAAAATACTGGGGCGCTATACGCAACTAATCCACCAGCAAAGAATGATCAATCCTAGCACCAAAGGCTGGCCGCCAGGTGCTATCCGCGACTGGGAACTATGGGGTAAGAGAAACCCGCCCAAATTCTTTGCGCTCTGGCCTGAATGCGTCACAGGCAACCCATCACCAACAGGTGGTGTATGAATGTCATAGATCAAGAAATTGATATTCCTGAATTGCGACAATTACCGGGATTAGCCACGGCATCACAAGTCGCAACCATTCTCAAATGTTCCAAGCGTCACGTTTTAAGCGAATGCCATGCAGGCCGCATTGCGTTCGTGAATATCGCAGGCCGTTTTTTAATCACTCCCGATAGCGTCAAAAATTATATTTTGGAAAGGATTACTCCATGCCGAAAAGAAATCGCGGCGCCTACCTCAAATGGATCGAAACGCGCCGATGCTGGTACGTCATTTGGTACCAAGGCGGACATATCCGCAAGAAATCAACGGGCACTGATGATCGCGCAGCAGCTGAGCAAATCCTCAGCCAGCACATTATCGAAAAAGACCAACCCGTCGATATTGTCAGCCCAACAAGACGCAACATAGCCGATGTTCTGGCCGCTTATGCTGAGGAGCACGCCGTCCACACAGCAAGCCCTGCATCTACGGCCTTTAATATCAAAGCTCTTATACCTTTTTGGGGCCACAGAACTGTTGCTGATGTGAGACCTGTCCTATGTCGGGAATATTTGCAGTATCGGCGCGAGACAGCCAAAAAAGCTGGTAAGAGCGCGGCTGATGCCACTGTCGCACGCGAGTTGGGCGTTCTTGGCGCAGCAATAAGGCATGACTTTAAGCAAGGACGGCTTGCCTCCCCTGTGCCGATTTGGAAACCACCGCCATCAGCTCCTAAAGACAGATGGCTGACGCGAGAAGAAGTCGTGCGCCTTTTAAAAACAGCACGCACTCGACAAAGAATGAATTCCAATACTGGCGAAGCACGCACCCATTCGTTTTCACGCTGGCATCTTTCATTTTTTATTCTTATGGCACTCTACACAGCCGCAAGAAAAGAAGCCCTACTCACGCTTACGTGGTCACAGGTTGATCTTGAGCGTGGCCTAATCGATCTCAATAAAGTTGGTGATAAGGTTACGAATAAGCGACGAGCTATTGTTCCTATTCCCAATAGGCTGATGACATTTTTACGGATCGCAAAAAAACGTGCTCCTGAAAATTGCGCCAATGCTTATGTCATCAATTATTACGGCAAATCTGTTTTACGGATTGATCAGAGTTTTCGCCGTATTGTGAAAGATGCTGGACTGAAAGATGTTACGCCGCATACGCTTCGACACACAGCGGCGACATGGATGGCGCAGGCAAATGTCCCACTCTGGGTTATTTCAAAATACCTGGGACATACAAGTTCAAAAACAACCGAGCGAGTTTATACACATCACAATCCAACATTCTTGATGGAGGCGAAGGATGCATTGGAAAGGCGAAATCAAAAAGCTGGAGACGTATCAATGGATACAAAAAGACCAATAAAAACAGCGAATATAAGTAAATTGATTATTTAATACACAATTAATCTTGAGAGGATTGATAATATGCATCGTTACAAAACCTTAGTTTTAAACTACAAAAACTGCTATAATGAAACTGTACTAATAAGGGCAAAAGCTATGACAGATAAAGAGCAGAGAGATAATCGGCGCGCTATTGAACACGCAATAGCTCAGCAAGCACTTGAAGGTTTGGCCATGACGCCAGAAGCCATGTCTGACCTGCAGCGCGTTGCTAGCGGCGATATGTCTTTCTCCAGTGTGATCGATAATCTGTACTCGCGATATGCCCATGTCGAAGTATTCAAACTCTGATCACTATATTGATGCCAAAACTGGCATTTTAAAAAATCGCCTTGGCATAACATCAGAAGTAGAGCTTGAAAAAGCTGAAGCTGATTTTGCTGGCTCCCGCTCCTTTCAACTCAGTAAAAGCCCATTGCCTGGCAAGTTTGATTTTGATCACCTCAAAGCCATCCATTATTATTTGTTCAAAGACCTATATGAGTGGGCAGGTCAAGCTCGTGATATCGATATAGCCAAGGGCGATAATTTCTTTGCTCACCATTCTCATATCGAGGCAGCCGCTGCAGAAATGTCGGCAAAGCTTGCCGAAGAAAAATATTTAAACGGCCTATCAAAATCAGCTTTCGCAGAACGCGCTGCTTTCTATTTAGGTGAGCTCAACGCCCTACATCCTTTCCGCGAGGGAAACGGCCGTGCTCAACGTGAGTTCATCAGTCATTTGGCTTATAAGAATGGCTACTTTATCGAATGGAAAAACATCAATCAGCAAGATATGATCACAGCCAGCATCGAATCCTTCAAAAAAGGAGACTGCTCAAAATTTGCGACTTATATCCGTGCAAATATTTGGGATCTAGAAAAGGATTCATCCAGCCCAAATTCTGGGAAGACTTCTGAAATAATTCCTTGAAGATTAGAAATTAACTTTTCAACTAACAGCAATAGGTAAAAAGTATGAATCGGTTTCGTGGACTTGCATTATCGATTAGTAGACTGAAATATACTTATATGTGATAGGCATCCAATTTACAGTTGTTGTTCAATGATAAGCTCTAGGGAATAAACATGAAATATATCTTGCGCAGTTTCCTTGTTCTTTTTCTGTCAGTGATATCAATTGTAGATGCTTATGCATCTGATAATGTTCTTTTCCCAACTACCGCGACAATTCCTCAAGGGTTTAAGTTACTGTTTAGTGGTCCATCCAATGGTGGATACTACTTACAATATAATGGCGGTTCAGATGGTCTAGGAAGAGTAATGATTTCAGAGCAATTAGAAACAAAAGACTATAATTATGCCAAGACACTCGAAAATTACAATTTATCAATCAAAAATCAGGGCGCTATTAAAACTGAAAAAATAAAGGATATAAATTATCAAGGAATGCCGGGGGTTCTTTTTCATAGCGTTGATACTGGTCGACACAGTTACAGGATTTTTTTGAAAGATAATAATAAGCTTTTTAGTTTTTTGGTCAGTGATGCCAGTGACATAAAATTTACAGCCGAGAAAGCTGAAAGCTTGTTAAATACATTTGTGCGGCAAGCTGCTGATAAGAATATTGAAACACCAACGGGAATGCCCGAGAAGTCCGCACCCCCACTTCCCGATAAAGTTTCTAATGATGCCAAAGAACAACTAGCTTTATTGAAAGCCATCAAGGAATCTTCTTCAAAAGAAAATGAGAAAATTGCTACGTGGATTATTCAACATCAATCAGAATTAATCCCATTATATTTACTGGAATTGTCTCAGCGGCTTCTAGCCAAAAATATGGATGAGGCTTTCGAGTGGTATACTATAGGAATTATGCGGGGGCGTTATGACGCCAAGCGATGTGTGAGGCCCAATCCAGGAAGTGAGGCGTTAGGGCTCAATGCGATCGCAACCATGCAATATATAAAATTAAAAATTGATGCATTTGCGGCTGCGGGCCAAAGAACTGTGGAGCGCGGTGATTTGTTCAAATATAACGCACCCATAGACTGGATTTGTGATGATTTCTCATTCGACTCTACAAAAGACGTTGCTTTGAAACCGCAAACTGAGTGGCCTGCATTGGCCGAAGAAGTTCGCCAGCAATCGCGTGCAAAATATAAAAATGCGGCAAAACCGGCGCAGCCTGATCTAACATCGATTTCTGTTGCCACTTATGAGCTACCAGAAGGAACTTCATGGACGGATATGGCGTGGCTAAATGATGAAAACTTAGTGATTGAATTGCCAAGTAAAGAACGACGCCAAGTTGGCAAAAATGCGGACTTATATTTTTGGAATGTAAAAACACAAAAGGCAACTTACGCCGTGCCGTATGCAGGACTATGGTGTGCTTCAGATAATAACTTTACCTATACAACTTCCCGAAATGGTTCTGGGACGAATTATAGTTTTACGATGATGAACCAAACGACGACAGGTAATAAAACATTCACAACGGGTAATCTTGCAGCAGGTCTTTCATGGGGACAACATATCCCAAGGGGAATTAGCGGCCATAACCCAGAGATGTATAAGGCTGCAGAAAAGTTCAATCCTTTTGATTGTACATGGACTACCTCAAAAGAATATGCGGCCCTATATCCAAGCTTTGCTTGGGAATTTCTTAGGCAGGGTGATGGGGTTATTGCCTTTCAACCTACGAATGGAGATAAAAAGGCGCTTGGCCCTAAAATGACAGCTGTACATTATAATGCAGCCGGAACTCCAATTCAGTTACCAATTGCGGCGCAGGGATTAGACATAAACAGTGTTCGGTATTATGCGTTTCGAAATGCGTACTTCCTGACAGTACCTTTCATCAAGCAGGTACAAAATGATGTGGGGAATTGTTTGTCAGCTTGGTGGTTAGATGCAAAAACAAGTAATGTTGACCAAGTGTGTGCTCCTTCCGAACTTGATGGACAAGAAGCTGCATATGCACCCACCCGTAAAGGTATATTGCGCTTTCTTAGTCTAAGAAACGATGGCCGGCATAAAGTTGAGGGTGGCGTCTATCTGACGGACAATAATGGCCATACAAATAAAATTTGGTCAGGTATGGCGTCAGGAGGAGCTGTTTCACCCAACGGATGCCTTGTAGCTGTGAGTGCTCTTAAACCCGTCGTATTGAATCTTTGTGGACAAAATTAATTTTACAAAGCCATGAATTAACTTTTTAACTGACACGATGACTGACACAAACCAGTTTTGATGTGTGTTTATAAATCTCTAAGCTGTTGAATGTAATGGTGGACACTACAGGGATTGAACCTGTGACCCCTACCAT
>JBASWO010000086.1:0-8615 GCA_049276515.1 Alphaproteobacteria bacterium | reverse complement strand
GCTTTGGACATGAAATTTTCGGCTGGACCGATAAGCACGGCACACGCTGGAAAGTGTCATGGTTGCCGCTTGGTGGTTATGTCAAAATGTATGGCGATAGTGGTGCGGCAAGCACTCCGGATTCGAGCGTCAATACAATGACTGACGAACAAAAGCGTGTCGCTTTTTATCATCAACATGTTGATAAGCGCATGGCTGTTGTTGTCGCTGGCCCTGCAGCTAATTATCTTTTTGCTATTATTGCGCTCGCTTTACTCTTTATGCTGCAAGGCCAGCCTTTCTCACCGCCTGTGATCAGTAATGTTATGGAAAATGGCATCGCGGCGCGCGCCGGCATCATGGCGGGCGATCGCGTAACTTCAGTTGATGGTTATGCCGTTGATCGGTTCGAAGACATCAAACGTATCATTGCGCTCAATGCGGGGACGCCAGTACCTCTCGAGATTAAGCGCGGTGAAACAGAAGTTCATCTCACCGTCACGCCTGAAATCGTACTGACAAAAGATCGTTTCGGAGGCGAACATAAAATTGGCCGCATCGGCATCGTTTCTGAAAAACTCGAATATCAAAAATGGCCACCCTTAAAGGCCATGAAACAGGCGGTCCTCGAAAGCTGGAACTTAACCACCGGTACCTTAAGGGCTGTTGGTCAAATGATTATGGGCACGCGCGGTACTGAAGAGCTAGGCGGCCCCCTCCGTATTGCTGAAATGTCCGGTAATGTGGCCAAAGATGGCGTTGTCTCGCTGATCTGGTTTATGGCCGTCATTTCAATCAATCTGGGACTTATTAATCTCTTCCCGGTACCGCTTTTAGACGGTGGTCATTTGATCTTTTATCTAGCCGAAAGGCTGCGTGGACGCCCAATCCACGAAAATGTACAGGAAATGGGCGCACGCGTAGGCGTTTTCCTCGTCCTGTCTTTAATGGTCTTCTCGACATGGAATGACCTTGTACATCTTAAGGTAATTTCCTACCTTCGCGGTCTGTTTTCCTAAGACCTAAGAATCAAGGATCAGCCGTTTTATGTCGAACCGCCGGGTGCATATTTGCCTCTTTGCTGCCCTTTTTGGCGCAGCCTTGCATGCAGACATGTCTTCAGCCCAAGCTCAAAATGCAAGCTTTCTAGGCGGTAATACCCAGACAGCCATGAACCTAGGCCCAGCCATGAATACGGGCGTGATGGTCAGCGATATTAAGGTCGAGGGTGCTCAGCGGCTCGAAGCTGAGACTGTCACCTCATATCTGGCTGTCGCTAAAGGCGATGAAGCGACACCCGATAAAATCGACGCCTCTTTAAAGGCTCTCTATGGCACTGGTCTTTTCAAGGACGTTAAAATTGCCATGGATAATAATTCAACGCTGCTTGTTCAGGTTGAAGAAAACCCAATCATTAGTCGCGTTACATTTGAAGGTAACGCAGAAATCACCAAAGAAGATTTAGAAAAAGAAGTTCAGCTTAAGCCACGCTTGGTTTACACCTTGCCACGCATGCAACGTGATGTGCAGCGTATTCTAGATTTGTATCGTCGCTCTGGCCGTTTCGGCGCTGTTGTTGAGCCTAAGATTGTTAAGCTAGAACAAAACCGTGTTGATCTGGTTTTTGAAATTACTGAAGGCAAGCGCACAGGCGTTCGCTCCATTAAGTATGTCGGTAATGCCAATTATTCAGAAGGTGACTTGCGTGAAGTCATCAATACCAATGAAACAGCTTGGTACCGTCTCTTCTCTGTGACCGATTATTATGATCCTGATCGTCTGACCTACGATAAGGAATTATTGCGCAAATTTTATCTCACTGAAGGCTATGTGGATTTTCGCGTTTTATCTGCTGTAGCGGAATTAACGCCAGATCGTGATGATTTTTTCCTCACTTTTACAGTTGAAGAAGGTCCCCGTTACAAATTCGGTAAAATCAACATTAAGAGTGATATTAAAGGTCTTAATGGCGAAGAGTTGCGTCAGTATCTGACAACCCGCGAGGGTGATTGGTACAATACCGAGCAGATCGATAAGACAATCAATAAACTGACACTCGTCCTTGGCGACATGCAGTACGCTTTCGTCAACATTTTGCCCAACCCTGAACGTCATCGCGATAGCATGACGGTTGATCTGAATTATGAAGTGAAACAGGGTGAGCGCGTTTATATCGGTCGTATCGATATTACTGGCAACCAACGCACCATTGATAAAGTTATTCGCCGTGAAATGCGCCTAGCCGAAGGTGATCCCTTCAGTTCGACCAGTATTCGCCGCTCAGAACAGCGCCTTAAAGATTTGGGTTTCTTTGAAACCGTCAAAGTAACACCAACAGACGGTACACAACCTGATCGCGCCAATGTGAAGGTGGAAGTGAAAGAAAAATCAACAGGCGAAGTCTCTGTTGGTGCCGGCTTCTCATCAACGGATGGTCCTTTGGGCGACTTCAGCATAAGTGAGCGTAATTTCTTAGGTAAGGGACAGCAGGCACGTTTGGGTGCCACAATATCTGGCCGTACCAAGCAAATTAATACAAGCTTTACAGAGCCTTATTTCCTCGATCGCGACCTCAGCGCAGGTATTGATCTCTTTAGAACGCAAACGAATAACCAGGATTTAAGCTCCTACAATACAGACAGCACAGGCTTTGGCCTGCGCCTTGGCTATCCACTTTCTGAGCAATTACGCCAACGTGTGAATTACTCATTCCACAACGATACAATCAGTAACGTGCCATCAAACGCTTCACTCTTTATTCGTGAGCAGGCTGGCACTTCAGTTACATCATCGATTGGTCAAGAACTGATTTATGACACGCGTAATAGTAAGCTTGAGCCAACCGAAGGCTTCCTTGGTAAGTTTGCAACCGATATTGCGGGTGCCGGTGGATCACGTAAATGGGCGCGCGCTAAAGTAACAGCACAACAATATTATGCGATTTCAGAAAAATGGATCCTCAGTGGTCTTGGAGAAGTAGGCCAGATTGTTGGTCTCAATGGCCCCACAAAGATCAATGAGCGCTTCTTCTTGGGTGGCGATACCTTGCGCGGCTTTAAATATGCTGGTATTGGTCCACGCGATATTTCGAGCGGTAATGATGATGCCCTCGGCGGTAACCGCTTTGCACGTGGTACGGTAGAGCTCACTACACCGCTTCCAGTCCCAGCCGATTTTGGCATTAAAGGACATATTTTCTCGGATTTCGGCTTCCTCAGCGATTCCGATGAAAGCAACATCGTTGGCGCAACATTAGCCAATGGTAACACCCTGCATATGAGTGCGGGTGTAGGCATGACATGGACATCGCCCTTTGGTCCTGTACGCCTAGATTTTGCTAAGCCAATCCTCTATAAGTCATTTGATAAGCTTCAACAAATTCACTTCAGCTTTGGCGCCAAGTTTTAACAATATCTGACGGAACTTTCATGCTGCGTATCTTCCGCCTTTCATTGCTTTGCGCCGCTCTTCTTTTGAGCGCTGGGTCCGCGCAAGCATCTGATAAAATTATAGCGCCCTCTATTGCTGTGATTGATGTTCAGCGCATTCTTGAAGAATCTCTTTCAGCTAAGAGTGTTCAGAAACAATTGGAAATACGTCGAGCCAAATTCCAAACCGAAATTGAAGTTGAAGAAAATGGCTTGCGTCAAGCGGAACAAGAGTTAAGCAAGCAGCGCTCAAAACTAGCTGCGGCAGTTTATGCTGACCGTGAACAACAGTTGCGTCAGCGTTTTCTGACGGTTGAGCGTCATGTCCAGTCGCGTCGTAAGGTTTTGGATCAGGCTTTCACGGATTCTATGAATACGGTTCGAACAGCCCTTCTTGATATCGCCAGTACCATGGCACGTGATCGCGGCGTTAACCTTGTCCTGGTTAAGCAGCAAACCCTTTGGGTGGATAAGCCCCTGGACATCACAGATGACCTTCTAAAGCGCTTAAATGCCAAATTACCCGAAGTGGCTATTAAAATAGCCCCAGAAGAGAAGCCTTAAGCCAAACTATTGATAAAACAGGCGCTATTGGGCTAAAACCTTTAGCCTAATAAGTTGGAGCGCCTATCAATGACTAAGTCCAATACCGGTAAGAAAACCGAAATTGATACCATAGGCATCATGAAGCTCATACCGCATCGCTATCCGATGCTGTTGATCGATCGCGTGATCGATATCGTTCATGGTGAAAGCTGCACAGGCATTAAAAATGTGACAGCCAATGAGCCTTGCTTTCAGGGTCACTTCCCTGGCTATCCCATTATGCCAGGTGTTCTCATTATTGAAGCTATGGCGCAAACATCAGCGACAATGGTTGTTGAATCGATGGACGGCGTAAGTTGCGAAACGCATATCGTTTATTTCATGACTATAGAAAGCGCACGCTTTCGCAAACCCGTCGTGCCAGGCGATCAAATGCATATCAAGGTCAAAAAAGACCGCCAGCGTGGTAATGTCTGGAAATTCCGCGGCGAAGCTTATGTGGATAATGTCTTGTGTGCCGAAGCCGTCTACACAGCGATGTTGGTCTCGAATGAAGACGCTGCGGCTCAAGGTAACAAAGGGTAATGGCACACACGATCCATCCTACAGCCGTCATTGCTGATGGTGCACAAATCGGAGCCAATGTTTCGATCGGCCCTTATTGCGTTGTGGGTCCCGAAGTTAAATTGGCTGATAATGTTAAATTGGTATCGCACGTCGCAGTGGATGGCAAAACATCCATCGGTAAGGGAACCGTCATTTATCCTTTTGCCTCCTTGGGACACCGCCCACAGGACCTAAAATTCAAAGGTGAAGCATCCACTCTAGAGATTGGTGCTAACAATCAAATCCGCGAACATGTCACTATGAACCCTGGCACCGAAGGTGGCGGATTAGTAACGCGCGTCGGTGATAATTGTCTTTTTATGATGTCGTCACACGTTGCCCATGATTGTCAGGTCGGAAGTAACGTCATCCTTGCTAATAACGCAACACTCGCAGGCCATGTCCATGTTGGTGATTATGCCATTATTGGTGGGCTTTCAGCTGTCCATCAGTTTGTGCGTATAGGCTCACACGCCATGATCGGCGGCATGTCTGGTGTTGAGAATGATGTTATTCCCTATGGCCTTGTGAAGGGTGATCGCGCCCATTTAGCCGGCCTTAATCTGGTAGGTCTTGAGCGCCGCGGTTTTGATCGGGATGAAGTTCGCTCTTTGCGCAGTGCGTACCGGATGTTGTTTGCTCACGAAGGCACGATGGCAGAACGTTTAGAAGAAGTCGCACGTCTTTATAAGGACCAAGAGCATATCGGCAGCGTCGTTGATTTTATTCGCGATCGCTCAAGCCGTGCTTTGTGTCAGCCCAAAAACGACGAGGAATAAATCCATGAGCGCCGCCCCTCAAAGCGCCGCGCCAAAACTGGGCATTATCGCTGGTGGTGGTGCCGCTCCGCGCTATTTGATTGAAGCCTGTCAAAAAACGGGACGACCCTTTCATGTCGTCTGTCTTGAAGGTCAGGCTGATAAGGATTTGGCTCAAGATGTCCCTCATCTTTGGTTGCCTTTAGGGGCAGCAACGAAATTGAAGGAATTGGCTGATGCTGAACAGATCAAAGAAATTGTCATGATTGGTCGGGTGCGTCGTCCATCCCTTTTGGAAATCAAACCCGATTGGTTAGCCCTTAAAGTGCTTACCAAAATCGGTATGAATATGCTGGGTGATGATGCGCTTCTGCGCGCTATTGGAACGGCTATGGAAGAAGAGGCTGGCGTCAAGGTCATTGCAATCCAAGATGTTTTCAAAGATCTGCTGACACCTGAAGGTCAATTAGGTTCTGTTGCTATTGATGAAGAAGCGCAAAAAGACATTACGCGCGGTATTGATGTGGCCAAAGCATTGGGCCGATTGGATGTTGGTCAGTCCGTTATTGTCCAGCAAGGCATGGTGTTGGGTGTTGAGGCTATTGAAGGTACAGATGCTCTCATTAAACGTGCCGCAGGCTTAAAACGTGAAGGAACTGGTAGTATTTTGGTCAAAATTGCTAAGCCTCAGCAAGATAACCGTTATGATCTCCCAACCATTGGCCCCGATACAATTGCCGCTATGGCCGAAGCTGGCGTGCGGGGCGTTGTCCTCGAAGCTAAGCGCAGTCTTCTCATTGAACGTGAAAAAACGATAGCCGCAGCAGATGCTGCCGGTATTTTTATCATGGGTTTTGCCATCAATGGCTGAGATGCCACTTTTCTTTTTGATAGCGGGCGAAGCGTCCGGTGATTTGCTGGGTGCGCGCCTTATGCAGGCGCTTAAGATAAAAACCAATAATCAGGCGCGTTTTGTAGGCATTGGTGGGCCGCGCATGCAGGCCGAAGGGATTGAGCTTTTCTTCCCACAAGCCGAGCTCGCTCATTTTGGTTTGTTTGAGCTTTTGCAGCACATACCGCATCTCTTAAAGCGTATGCGGCAAACAGCTGATGAGATCAGACGTTTGCGTCCGTCAGCTGTTATTACGATTGATGCTCCGGACTTTTGTTTTCGAGTTGCCAAAAAATTAAAGGGTGAGGGTATTCCCCTTATTCATTATGTAGCGCCAACTGTTTGGATCTGGCGGCCAAAACGTGCACAGAAGATTGCTCAATTTCTTGATCATCTTTTGGCGCTTCTTCCCTTTGAGCCACCTTATTTTACGCGCGAAGGGTTGGATTGCACATTTGTAGGGCACCCTATTGTTGAAAGTGGTGCAGAGAAGGGTAGCGCCGAGAGATTTAAAGCTGCCCATCCTCTCGATCAAGGCGCAAAACTCATCACTGTGTTGCCCGGTAGCCGCATGAGTGAAGTCTCAAAGCTCATGCCTATTTTTAAAGAGACTTTGGCACTTTTGAGACAACAGCATCCCAAACTTCATGCCGTCATACCTGTGGTTGATCATCTTAAAGACTATGTAAAATCATCAACAGCTGATTGGTCGGTTCCCGTCACTTTAATTGAAGGTGATCAGGCTAAATATGATGCTTTTGCAGCATCGGACGCGGCTTTGGCTTGTTCGGGGACTGTCGCTATTGAGCTAGCGCTGGCGCGCTTACCAGCAGTTATTGCTTACAAGGTCAGTGAGCTTACCTATCAGCTTTATAGGCATATTGTGAATTTCACTTATGCTTCGTTGGTCAACATCATGCATAAAGATATGGTGGTGCCAGAATGTATTCAAAAGGACTGCACACCTGAAAAATTATCAGCAGCCTTGCATGATGTATTGACCAATGAGCCTGCGCGCCAGCAACAAATACAAGGCCTAAAAGATATTGCTCTATGGTTAGGACAGGGCAAATTTGTTCCATCCGAACGGGCCGCCGAAACTGTATTGGATGTCGTTCATAAAAAACCGCTCACGACCAATTTAACGGTTCTACAAATTATCCCTCATTTAGGCGCAGGTGGTGCTGAGCAGGCGTGCGTTGATGTTGCAGCGGGTCTTAAAGCGGCTGGTCATGATGCCATTGTCGTATCAAGTGGTGGTATGCGCGTTGAAGAAATAACTGAAGCTGGCGCTATTCATGTGCAAAGAGATGTGGCCACAAAAAATCCACTTAAAATGATCGCTAATGCCTATTGGCTCGCTGATTTTATTCGCGACAATAATGTAGATGTCATTCATGCACGGAGCCGCGCCCCCGCCTGGAGTGCCTATTGGGCGAGCCGCATGACGAAACGGCCATTTGTAACCACCAATCACGCAGCTTATAAATTCTCAAATCCACTTAAGAAATTTTATAACAGTGTCATGGTGCGCGGTGATCGTATCATCGCTATTTCACGTTTTATTGCAGGTCATATTGAAAAATCTTATGGCGTGGCCAGGGATAAAGTACGCACCATCCCACGTGGCATTGATCTTGCTAAGTTTGATCCCGATACTATATCGACCGAACGCCAAGCGGCTCTGCGTCAAGAGTGGGGCCTTGAAAAAGAAGCGCGGCTTCTTCTCCTACCTTCACGATTATCACCTATTAAAGGCCAATTGACGGTTATTGAGGCTATGGCGCTCTTGCCACAAAATCTTCCTCTCACCACGGTTATTCTGGGAGATGATCAGGGCCGCAAGGCTTATAGAGAAGAGTTAGAAGCTCTTGTTGCAAAACACAGTCTAGGAAATCGCATAAAATTTATCCCCCATTGCCGGGATATGCCTCTCGCTTACAGCATAGCCAATTTGGTGATCGCGCCTTCTTTGGTGCCTGAGGGTTTTGGCCGTGTTCCCGTTGAAGCTATGGCGATGGGAACACCTGTTATTGCGACTGAATTGGGTGGTTTTACAGAGACCATCCAGCCTGGCGTAACGGGCTGGCTTGTGATGCCCAACAATCCGCGTGTCTTAGCCAATGTTATTGAACAAGCGCTTAACCAATCACCTCAACAACGTGATGATATGCGAAGAGCTGCTATGAACTATGTCCGCACTCATTTTGATACAGATAAAATGGTTGGCGATACACTGGCCGTTTATACAGAATTAGTCAGACGTTAAAAATGTTTTCTATAGAGCCGAATATAGATAGGGAGCGACATCACCCCGAGGATGACGCCCAATCCAACGCCCGCAGCTAAACCAAAATGATCAGCAACAAAGCCAATGATAAGAGCAATAACGGAATAAAAGAGACC
>JBASWO010000085.1:0-16304 GCA_049276515.1 Alphaproteobacteria bacterium | reverse complement strand
CTCAATTTCCCCAACCGAGCCTTATTTTATTGATATCAATGAAATTTTCAAATGGTCGCCTAACTTCTCAAGATTGTTACCTTGCCTATCTAGCTAGGGCCTAGATTACGAAAATCGAAGCTGTCTGGATCTGGCCCCTTTGGACCTGACTTAGGCGGCATTGGACTGGCACCTAAAATAATAGGGATAAGAGGATAAAGAAATTCACTGACGGGTGGAAACAAATCACGACACGCCTGATCCAGCCCGTCAGCCGATGGTAACTCGGTTATAGTTTTACGGTACAGTTCTATGGTTGATTCCCAAGCGTCATTCAAAACAGCATTCGTCTCGGCAAATAAGTGGGCCAGTGTTTTAAATACAGGCTCACCTATAAGTTGATCTCGAGCTCCTTGTCTTAAACTGGCCAGATTAATGCGATCAGCTAATGTCAGATACTGATAAGTTCCAGCGACCAAACTTCCGACCGCAAAGGCCGCTTGGCAATCTAGCTGAGTTTTTGTCCATTGCCGTTTATTCTCAATATTAAAGAGGTGCGCGCCCAATTCAACGGCATAAAAGTATTGTTGTAATTCTTCGTTTATGAGAACGTTTGTTGGAGCTTTTTGTGCCATACTAATTTGACCGCCGCTGAGGGGACCTTTTTTAGCAATATCGGCAGATGCTCTTATCAAGGCCTTGCCAAAACTGATGTCGACTAAGGCTTGATTTGCGTATTGATGAGCACATCGAGATAGCCCCTCCCAATTTAATGGTTCGCGGGCAATCAACATCTTCGCAGCACTCTCAGCAAGTAATGGATTCACGCAATAGCCTCCTAAAATTTCTTTTCGTCTAATATCCTATTCTTATCACTCCTTACGGCGACACAACAATCGGCCTTTTTTGTTATCATGCAGGCAGCAAAAATTAACCATGATCACTATTTATAGGTTTGTGGGCGATCCCCAGTCCTCTAAACTGCAAACATTCAATATCAAACAAATCGATCAGTATTGAGCATTGTGTCAACTTGATTAAAGTTGGGCGGTTTCAACAAAGGAAAGCTGAGCTAAGTTATTGATAATGGTCGGGACGACAAGATTTGAACTTGCGACCCCCAGTCCCCCAGGGCTACCGAGAATTATTACCCTGTTGAAATTAAAAACAATAGCCAATGATCAATAGGCCATTTAGGACCACTTTTTGCCACCTACCCGCATTCAGACCCGCATTCTAGTTTGACTACTTGGGTTAGGGCTTTTCGATGAACATTTTTTGCCAGGATGCATATTTTTCCTCATCCGGGAACAAACCACTTTCCTCTGCTTTAGAAAAGTCAGGTTCGCTAATCCTGATTGCCCCACTCTTATTTTCTTTATTAAATTCAGAAGCTATTTTTTTACCGTGCTTCACCAAATCTTGACAGAGCAACCTGCTAAAATGGATTCCATCATCTGTCTGACTATATATTGCATCAATTGAAGCTGGGTAATCTTGATTTACATGGCCACCATCGTATGGAAGTCCAAAGTATATAGGCACCAGCATTTTTTCAGTAAGGTTGGAGTTGGATTTATATAATTCAATTAAATTATTCCTCATTTCTAAGGATTCCTTCAAACTGTAAAGTGTTTGAATTAGAATAGTGGTTAGCATTAAAGGACGACCAACAAGAGATAGTTTTTCAAATATTTGATTTTGTAAAGTTGCAGACGGCAACAAGGGCATCGTGAGAGTTCGAAAGTCTGCAAGAAATTTAAAGGTTGTATCTTTGGCTGTTTGTCCCGAGCTTATTTTCGATCTATGATCTAATAAAGCAGCCTTCTGGCTGTCGAAGTTTTCTTTTAAATCCTTTATATGCTGGCTTTTCATAGCCAACAGACTAGTGCAAATACTAAAGGCAACTATTATGGCTGCGTTAGTGTTACGCATTTCCTTCAGTAGCTCTTCCCTCTTTTTTTGTCTTTCAACAATCCGCTGGCCACCATAAGCACCAGCAAATGCGCCTGCCAACGAGCCGGCTATCGAAATAAAAAATACAGAATTAAAAAATTCTTTTATGCCTTCCCAATGATTTCCAACAAAAGATATCGGACACATAACTCTTCCCCCAATAAAAAAGATGCCCTACCTTGAGGGTAGGGCATCTTGATAAATAAGTATCGCTATTAAGAAGCGGCTTTTAATAGCCTATAATCATTGGAATCACTTCCATCGATTTTGACAAATTGCGTTTGAGCTGTTGGCACACACATCTTCGTCAAAGCTTCCATAGGCATATCTTTGCCTAAATCGAGCTTCTCGATTGCGAGCAACCGGATAATTGCCTCTGCGTTGCTATCAATAGGAGACACTTCTCCTCGTTCCCAACGACCTACAGTTAGATGCTCTTTATGTATGTACGCAGCCAACTCTGCTTGCGTTAAGCCCATTTCTGTTCTCAAGAAGCGCAATTCTTCGCCTGATATGCTGTTTTGATGCTGCACGATGCCCAAAGCAATAGCCTTATGCAGTCCATTTATATTTTGGATGCGATAAACTTGTTGCCCTTTATCATCGGTTGCCACATCAACATTCTCAATGAGAACATTGTTTAGACCACATTCAGTATATTGATACGATTTCATACGGGACTCCCTCATCAGCTTTTAACACTTTAGAAAATTTCATCAATTGAAACATTACATACTTTTAATTGGCGCTTACCTCCACACGCGGCAACAGTAACAGTGACTGGCCGGCCTGAATTTGGCGTTGGAGAAACCATTTTATACTTATGAACTCCTGACTGCGTTGACATCTCTGCCTCCTCGTTGACTGAACCGTGCTTCAACACGTGTGTCACATCGCCGGTGAACAATCCCAATGACTTGATCTGCGCTTTAACATCATCTGTGTACCAAAAATCATAGTTAGCTGACTTAGCCAGCTCTTGAATGCGCGCAGTTGCCACTGATGGCTCCCACGGTTTCACAAACTCATGCGATATAACGCCTTGTCCAGTTCCCATTTGATATCTCCTTTATCAACATTGTCGTCCTCCCCCAGAAAAAGACCGCTGATAATGGAATATATCACCATGATACATTATGCAATGGGTAAGTTAATTTTCTATATGGGGTTGTTTTTTATTATAACCCATTGAATTAACTTAATTTATTTAAATATCAGGAACGATTTAACTTTTGACCCGCATTCTTGACCCGCATTCTACAATTTAGAGCAGTTCTAAAAATTTGGCTAAGGCATTGAATGTAATGGTCGGGACGACAAGATTTGAACTTGCGACCCCCAGTCCCCCAGTTGGGCATATTTAGCTTATAAATCAACGGAAATAACTCAAAAAGTATCTCTCTATTTCTTAGGAAATACGACGATTTCTGCGCGACTGCCCAACTGCCTTTCACTCCTATTTGGATCAACAGTTCGCTTCAGGAGGAAACCCTATTTCCAATCTATCATTTAAAATATTTAAGTTAACTCCAGTATGGGAAACAAAACTGCAATTTACGAATTTACCAATACTTCCATTTTTATACTCCACCATTAGGACCGCACATTCTCTACTCACATCTGGATTAAGTAGATCTGGCATTGTCTCTCTTCCAAGTATCAATTTTCCATTTTTTGCCAAATGAGTGTACTTCTTAACTAAAAGTGAGTGTGGGGGCATCACTTCTATATCTAATAAAATTTCATCCGGGCCTAAGATCACAAAATTCGTCGTGGATTGTTGAATGTCATAATTTGCTGTATTAATTAAAAGCTCGTTATTTTTAATTTTACAAATTACAGAGCCCGCGGAGTCTAAAAACTCAGCTGATAACCTCCATCTTTTTGAACCTTCTTCTGGAGGCAGAATTTCAAGAAACGTTTTTCCGTCAAACTGGATTTTAGGAGCAACAAAATCATTCCCCCCCAAAAAGACCACTGGCTGAACACTTCCTATATCAAACATATGGTTAGCATAACCAGTTTGATTACACTTCGGATCTGCATTAGCTAGCCAGATTGATTTCTTTGACAGCAACCCTTTCGAAGATTGAATTTGGTGATCTCCACACAATAAAGTCATTGCCTCAGGATCATGCGAATGAGCTTCCGCAAATGTAGGCTCAATATGCTCATAGGTAATAATAGCGTTGCCACAAATTACGCACCCAAACCCACAACGCTGCCTAATTATCTTTTTTATAGGTTCAGGGATATTTCTAGATAATCCATACTTATTATTTGCCATTTATTCGCCATTACTAATATTGAATGCGATACAACGCACCTTTTGAAGTTTTACATCCACCATAACCATGGCCGCTGAAGTTATCGTTGTAAAATTCACATTGCATTGAAGTGCCCTTATCTCCAAAAGCATCGGCTCTGCCTGGGCTGCCACCAGGAATTTCGTATGAAGTAGTAGTTCCAGCTACAGAGGCTGAACCTCCATTTCCGTACACAGCTCCATAAATGCTGCCAAACCCAATAGAACCTCCTCGAACTAAAGAATATTCTCCCTTTAGCAATTCTCCATTTGGCATCGGAATTTCAATCTCACCATGGCCCGTTCCGTAAGACATAAAATGTGCAACAAGGACGCCGTTTTTATTAGCTGATTGGTTGACTGGATAAAGCCGCGCATCGCGCGCGCAACCAACTAAGGACAACCCGACAAGCAAAAATAGGATTTTATTTATAGACATTAGATTTCTCATAAGTATCACCCTTGTCCCAATTAGATAGTATGGCACTACAGTCGATCAGCTTCACTTCGAATTATTGCCTCAACATTTTTAGGCTCTCCCCCGAGTTGAAAATATTCTTGCAGACTATAGGCGACCATTTCCAGTGGGCTATCTCTATAACCGTATCTTGCCAAACCAACAGCATATGTTAAAAGAAAACGATCAACACCTAGATGCATCCATTGAACTACATGTACAAGTTCGTGAAAATGTAATGCCTCATTTGTCATTAAGTCTTCTTGTACAAAATAAGTGTCTTTATAAGTTATTCCATTATAGTTTCCAGCTTCAAAAGCTACAAATTCCGTCAACCCTAATTGCGACAAAGGCGGTACTGGCACCTTAGTAACTGGAACGACTTTTGCGTTAGCGAGCAGATTTTCAGAATAAAATTGTGGCAGCCTAGGGAATCGAAGTTCTGAAACAATTTTAGCCTGACTAGAATAATCAGCTAATGTTTTATCTATCCACTGAGTAATTTCTGGTAATTTCAATGCGAGGGCTTGAACATTCATAGAATTACTCACTATACATGACTTCGTTAATTCCCAATTGAATAGACAACCTTCATTTCATCAGCAGTCTCAATTGTCACCGTTTTACCCTCAACAATGAATTGTCTTTTAGGTTTCTTTAAATTTACTGAAATTTCTACAGATCTTTGCCCAGTAATCACCGGATGCGGTGTATTGGGTGGAATTACCGTTGGCCTGCCGGTAGTCGTTGAGACTCCATTGTAATGCGCACCCCCAATCATGCCTGAGCTTGTTGTTGTAGAGGAGTTATCAATAATAAGAGGCGTACTATTCATTGTTGTTGCCCCCGTTTCTATTGCAACAGAATTGCGCCTAAAAATGGCCCTATCTCCCCTTACACCTAAATATTCAACAGTTACCGCTCCAGTAGGTGTTGTTCTGCCAAAGATGTCTGAGGCACCAAATACGTTGGGAAGGTTTTTCTCTTGAGAAATACTTATTACCGGGTCGCCCACACCAGCAACCAGTTTAGTATTTTCTTCTTGAGCGAGCCGAGATGATTGCCTGACGGGTGCACAGGCAGTCATCAGAAGAACAACGCAGATTATACTCAACAGAAAGGGGGCTTTATTTTGGTTAGCACGCATATGCCCAATTATCTGCCATTTTTTCATAGAACCCCCAACCTGATACTCGGCACCGCTTTAAGCTTACTGATTATCATCAAGATCCGAGTAGCCATAGCTATTGGAATGGCCGATACGGCCATTGCTGTCGGGCCCGGTAAAATAGGGCGATGTCTGATCATGCTCATAACGGTTTGTACCGGTTGAGCCTGTATAGGGATTTGTGTTGCCCTGGTATGAGTAGTTATTGGTAACAGTATTATCCGAATGGCTGCG
This sequence comes from Alphaproteobacteria bacterium, assembly GCA_049276515.1. Lineage (GTDB taxonomy): Bacteria > Pseudomonadota > Alphaproteobacteria > UBA9219 > UBA9219 > JAATFY01. The sequence continues at coordinate 10,205 of JBASWO010000085.1, read as the reverse complement.
TTCGTAAGGTTGAACATACGTGCCATTGCTTCGCGTGTAACCATTAACGTGATCGGCGAAGGCAGCGGTCGTAAGTAGAGAAATCATTAGAACGGCAATTACAGTGATTACATGTCTCATTGGTACCTCCCATTGGTGCTGCCTAGACGATAGGCACCAATAATTCCTTCGGTCAACTCTCCCCCTAGGTCTTTGAATAATCAACCTATACTGATACGAAATATACAGCCCCAGTATAAACAACCTTTTAATTGCGCTTTAGCGCGCTGAGTTTGGTCAGACCAGAGTGGTATGACCAAACTCTCAACTTGCGCGTAGCTTTTAGGGGAATGGTAGTGCCACTTTCAGCTCGAAGTGGTAGTGCCATTTTGAAGCTAGAAAAATTATTTAGCGGAAATCGCTAATTATCTATCTAAAAAGATATAATGAGACGCACAGAGACGATGGCGGGCAACAGCGGACATGTGCAATGGAAAATATGGAATCTTTTAAATTCTTATGAACCATAATTGGTCATTATTTTTTAAAATCTTTTCGATAAATTGTTGGAATGGAAATTCAGAGTTCAGTTTTATTGATTGATGGCGTTTTATCTCAAGCACAGAAACCACGCATCACCTACGTCCTCGGCAAAGCTTGGCCAAAACACCAACCGAATGGACGTCCCTACTACAAAATGCAGCTTGATTGTCTGAAGGCTGCTAACGGCAAAACCCTATATGCCAAGGCTTGGTCACGAAAGCTTGAACCTGATATTTTTGATGTCATTGCTAATGCAGAGGATTTCCCTATTACGAATATCTGTCCGTTTTAGAGTGATTTAGTGCCTTCTCCGTTCTTGGGCTCATGGTGAGCCGCAAGAGGTGTCTTACCCCATCCGTAAGCTTTAACCGCCGCTCTAGCGGCTATTTGCTTTGCGGGTATAGATGCCAACTCAAAACTCAGAAAAATCGCTACCATACCCACGCATGTGGAAGCCTGATCAGGTTGCAACACGGCTTAACCGATCAATTCCTTGGCTCTATGAGCACCTGCCCCGCCTCTACCAATTGGGCTTTCCTAAAAAGGACAAAGAGCTTGGCGGCTGGGATTCTGTAGCCATCGAAAGCTGGCTGGATAAACGCTCGAACGTCACCTCCAAAATGACTGCTGAAAAGCAGATGCTGGAGGCAATTCGTGGCTAAGGTCGTATTGCCCTTTCTTGAGAAAACGACTGCCAAAGGCAGAACCTATTACCGCTATAGGCGTGGCGGGGTCAGGCTCCCATTGCCTGATGAGCCCGACACGCCTGAATTTATTCAAGCTTACCAGCGCATCCATGCGAGCTTTGGGGATGAAATTGTTTATCCTAATGTAAGAATTGGCAGCATTGATGAATTAATCATCGCTTTTAGGAAAAGTCCTGACTTCCTAAAGCTAAAAGCCGGCACCAAGGAACACTACCTTTATCACTTTAATATTATTTCACCCAAACTTGGAAAATTCCAAGCAAGGGACGTAACGCGGCGAATAATTAAAGAGCTGCATGACTCATTGGCATCAACGCCTGCCAAAGCAAATGGCTGCATCAAAGCGATTAGCAGACTTTACACCTTTGGCATTGATCGTGAGATGGTCACAATCAATCCCGCCCAGAACATCAAAAAACTCAAGCTTGGTGAGATACGACCTTGGACACCAGAAGAAGTTGAGCTCGTTCGAACAAAAGCTGATCCTCACATTCAGCTAGCCACTGCACTGGCACTCTTCACCGGCCAGCGGCTGGGTGATGTCGCCAAGATGCGTTGGGATCAAATTGTTGATGATGGCATAGAAATAGCGCAGCAAAAAACAGGCTCCAGCCTATGGGTTCCTCTTCATCCGGAATTAAAGGATTTACTTGAAAGAACGAAAGCCGAAAGGCTTGGAAAAGGTATCAAGCTGACAACTATTCTGCTGTCAGCCAAAGGTCTTGAATACACCAGCATGAATCTAAAGCATAAGTTCGGGGATGCATTAAGAGTGCTTGGTCTGCCGAAAGATTGTGTATTTCATGGGCTAAGAAAAACAGCTGCCGTTATGCTTGCCGAAGCTGGATGCTCAACTGAGCAAATCAAAGCAATTACTGGTCACAGAACGGATCAAATGGCAGCCTATTATGCAAAGAGAGCCAATCAGCGTATCCTTGCTAAATCAGCAATGGTTAAATGGACAATTTCCTGATGAGTAATCCAGGCCCAGTATTTGGTTATTACAAGCCTTTGAGAAACTGGTTAAAGGGTTTCAGCTTATTAGAATCTCTCAACGTAGTGAAAGCATATGCGCAACGCAGCCAGCTAAATATTGCCCTACCCCCTTACGTTGAAGTGCCGCAAGAAGTATCAAAATATAAATCATTAAATGAAACAGGCATTTTTATATGGGATCTTGAAATTTTAGCTCGTGAAATTTTAATTAACTGCGATTCAACCGGCGATAAATTTCTTAGCTTATGGAGAAATTTTTCTAAGACACTAAATCTCATTAAAGATTTAGATAATGAAATAACTATTCATTATCGAGAGTTGCATCAGCAGAATATTTTTGTCCATTTAAATAGAATAGCCCATCGACAATTTCCATGGCAGACCACACCCAATCTTCATTCAATGTATCGTTATTTTCAAATTTACAATATGCCAGACTTGAAAGAAATAATTCACGACGCCCTCGGGATAACATTGAATGATATTTATATAATCGGATTAATCCTCACTGGCGCATACATGAAAGACCTTGGGTTTCAGGTTGATGCCGAAGTCGAACCTTTGGTCACACGCGCAGCTTTTGATAAATTTATAGAGAATTTTTCAGTGCCATTAGAGCAAATGCGAACATTACTAAATCATGCTCAATCATATGACGAAAACTACTTTTATTCATTTAATCCCATGTCTCAATATCCTTTGATCCAAATGGAAATGCAAAATTTACAATCGCTGGTCTGTCCAATTCCTACATTACTATTCAACAAAATAACTTCCGGACTGTACTACCTATTGTGGCCAGTGAAAAATTTTGATCAGCTGTTTGGCCACTCATTCGAACTCTATACTGGGAAAGTATTGGAAGCCTGCAATTTACAAAATAATTATAGGATTTTTTCCGAGAATGAATATGGACCAGAAAAGAAGAAAACAGTGGACTGGATTATACAAGATTCTACAGGAACAATTTTTCTAGAATGCAAAACGAAAAGAATGAGGCTTGATGCTAAAGTAGGCTTAACAGATACCACCCCGCTGGAAAATGAACTTAAAAAGATGGGTAGAATTCTATTTCAAGTGTACAAAACTTTAAGCGATGCCCTACTTGGCAATTACCCCGAATGGAAACCTACTAGTGACCCGGTATTTCCACTCGTTGTTACCCTTGAAAATTGGCACATTTTCGGAGACGTAATGCTGGAGCCAATTGACAATGAATTGCGAAGGTTATTGAAAGAAAATAATATTGATGCCGCCATTTTAGATACATCGCCATATTCAATATGCTCTATTGAAGAGTGGGAGCTTATAAATCAAATCATTGCTAAAGTTGGCATAAAAGAAGTTATGAGTGCTAAAACAGAAGCAGGGTTATCTAAATGGCACATGAAGGGTGTTATGCTCACTAAATTTGAAGAACACTTTTCTAGCTGCACTAGGGATCTTTTCCCTGAGGTTGCAAAGCAAATACACCCATGTTTAGAAAAACATTCTTATGGGCATGGATTTTGAACCTCAACGATTGCGATTGCCCAACTTTATTAAAATTGCCCAACTTTAATAAAGATAAGTGGACTAAGTTATTGATAATGGTCGGGACGACAAGATTTGAACTTGCGACCCCCAGTCCCCCAGCCCCACTGCTTGAAGCTATAGCATTGAGGACAAAGAAACTAGCTACCTCATAATTTGCACGATTTGGCACGTTTTGGCTAGCGAGTCCCAGACAGAGTCCCAAACGGATTATTGCTCTTTATTGCAGCTAAAAATTAGCGACCTGAATGGCTAATTTTTAGGGCCTTAATGATGCTGAACGTCAAATGTCTAGCGTGATCGAAGCTAAGCGGAAAGTCAGTCGCTTCCTTATATATGAAGCTTGTGAGCTTACCCATTTGATCTTTTGAAATTTTGACCTTCTCTTCATGACTAGCAGTTAAAAGCCAACCAATGATTGAGCCAAGAAATGCATGATCAAGGTCCTTGCCCACGCGTTTGTCGAGATGAATGCCAGCGAGATCGCTGGGTTTTACTTTTAAAGTCTTAGAAAACTTCAAAACCCATTCCATAGTTAGGGGCGATTTACCGCTTAGCATGCGACCCACATGTTGGCGCGTGCCGCCGGATTCCTTCGCCAACCAATTGTTAGACAAACCCTTAGTCTTAAGGATGGCGTTAATTCTATGGGGTGGGATGGATTCTTTCATAAGCGCAGTTCTACATCCTTATTTTCACGATGTACAGTAATTGTAACATAAATATTATTATTAATGTTACACCAAAAATGGGTAACTTTTCCGCTCATTCTCGGGTTAAAATAGCGAAAATACATATCCAGCATGACCAAAAACTATATTTAATAGGCGATAAATTATTAAATTTAACTTCTCTGGCAATTACCCGTTTCTGGTTTTAACGATATATTTTAATTGCAATCTGTAACATTTTTATGCAACTGATGTTGCAGGTGCTAACAACAATTTATTTTTTTATTACGACTAATTTTTTAATTACGACCAATCCGGAAGGTGGTTGGCCGCAGACGGGCAAAAAATATTTTACATGCCCGATGTTTTCAAAGTCGGCCAGTTACACACCCCGCATGGTGCGGGTTTAAAGCACTGGTTTGTGTTTTGGATGAGGTCATTATGGTACGCCACTTTACGCCCTATTTGGGTCAAGAACACGTTTGCATTTTTCCTAAAGTAATTTTACCCAGACCCTCCCTGCTCGTTCGGGAGGCGTAAAATGTCTAAAAAATCCCAAAAACCCAAGATTGCAAAATACACACGCGGTATTAGCCCCACTAAGGAACGCCACAATCAAAACTGTGGTGTTATTTCTGAACCAATACACGAGAAAAACGGCTATCAAACCTATACAAGACGGCATCGGGCAATGTTTGAATGCTCTTTGGATGCCTATTTGTGGTTTAACCAAATAGACGAGGCAGAATATGCCGCTGGCATGAAATTCCGCCGCGCCTACCTATGTTATATCTGCAAAGTCAGGGTTGATGATTATGGCTCTGGCAGTCATGGCGATCCTGAAATGGCCGCTCTTATGCCGGTTATCAGCGAGAAAATCCTCACAGAAGCCTATGAAGTCCTAACAAAAAAGCAAAAAACCCTCATTATCAATGTTTGTGGCATTAATCTTCGTGCCGGTAGTGGAGGAAATAACTTTGCACTTTTTAAGCGCGGATTGGAAAGAATGGCAAAGCGCTGGAGCCTAACTTAAGGTTAAAAAAGTATTGTAACATTTGTAACATAATTATTGTTACATTGTGCTTGACAAAATCATCCGTTTGCCCCTATAGTTCAGGTATCGTAGCGATATGAGCAAGTAAAAATAAGGCGACAGGCCTTCCCCTGTCGCCTTTTTTATTGCCCGTTCATTGCGAAGAGCCAGCCTCACAATCTGATCACTGACGCCCAATACCGGTCATTATGCACCGCGGTTACGGGTTGCATTCGTGCGTCCTGTTGTTGGGCTGGCTCGCTTATTTTCATCAACGGAGCATTCAATGAAAAATTACTTCGAACTCGCACTCATAAGTGCGGTGCTGGCATTTGCATGTTCCGCACATGCCCAGCAGATAGGTGAAGCATGTCCATCTGATGACAAGGTGAAAACAGCCAAATCGATTATAGCCACACAGGGCGTTATTGAATGTATTCCTGATGAGGCGGGTAATTACTTCTGGCAGCCCATGGGTGCTGGTATTGCCCGTTATGATGTTTCCGGCGTTTGTTCAACCGCCGGAAGTCTTCGCTGGAATGGCTCGAGCATACAGTTTTGTAATGGCATTGGCTGGCAATCCATTGGAGGTGGAACAACAGTGGTTGTAGGCGGCTGCCAGTTCACCTTCTCCGAGTGTCCAGTAGGTTATCGGGCAACATCCTATTTTAGCCCAGGCACCTACAATTGCTGTGACCGTTGCGGCAATCCCTCTTGGAAATACACCGTGTGTTCCCAATGAGTGCGCTAGAGCTCTTTAAAAGTGTCGGCATCATCTACGCCATCGCTTATCTGCTCTCGGCCTTAGCGGCCCATGCAGAAGAACCCCCTCATCTAGCAACGATTGCAGATTGCCCTGCTGGTTATGTCCTTGGTGTTCAAGAAACAGCCGAAGCGCAACTGATGGTCAAGACAAATCCATCAGAAACCCAACCAGACTCGTCCTCACAAGTCAAAGAAGCCGATGAGGCTCCGCGGCGCTTCGTTACCGGCTGTGTTCTCAAACAACCTCAACGATAGTGGAGAAAAAATGAAAAAATTATTGTCAGCTGCCCTCATTATTGGGGTTACTGCATGTAGTGGTGTGAGAGATCAGCATGTCATTCGAGCATCACGTTTCATTCAAGACCCAAACGCTCCGATAGTAAAAGCTGATGCATTTGTCTACGACACAAACGCGCCAGAACAACGGGCTAGCCAATTTCTCTTCGATAAATGAGGTGCTTCTATGATTAGCCTCATTCCATTAGCAGTAGAAAATTCAAACCCACAAATCAATCGAATGCTTAATGAAGCGTTGAGATGCACAGACTGCGGCTCTAACGCGCTTCAGATAGTCTCAGACACCACCTTAATTAGACCTCGCTTTGCCGTGTCTTGCTCGGAATGTAACTACCATGGCTTGTTTGGCAAAAGCATTCCTGACGCTATACGCAAATGGAACAGGCCAAGTAGTTTTTTTACTCACTTTTTTAATCGAAGACAAAACCAATAAGCAGAATTTTTAACCACAGCATTAGGAGAACAGCATGAATAGACAACAATTATTTCCCATCTCAAAAGAACCTGTATTTGTTGACTGGCGCAGACCTGATATTGGTGGCCTGCGTGTAACGGCATGGACAGATAAAATTGGCAATCCTTATATAGGAGTTTTCACACTTAATCGCGAAGGCAAATCGAGAGGCATTCCTATTTGGCTAGAGCGACAACGTTTCATGTCACATGTTGTCATAGGATTTGACGACAATGAATTACCTGTGAAGGTCTTTCTTGATGCCGAAGTGACCTGCCGTGGTATTCAAGTGTCCCTGCAACTACCATGGGAACCGGCTAACGATTTTTTCTATCACCGTCGCCTCTTTGCGCGTTGGGATAGTGCAACTCCGGTACTGGGCTTTATAGCCGATCCTGCAAAAGATGATGCTTTGGCAAGTTATGCCCTATCGGAAGCAGTCTAATGCTGTGGAAGGTGTTCAATGACTCATCCACTCCTGATTATCTGGAACGGCAACAAGCGTTTTTTTAAAAACAAAAACGCGCAAGTTGCGACTTTGGTGGGGCCAAAACTGGCCCCACCAAAGTCGAGCAGGCTAAAGCCCGTTAGGAAAAGAAGAAATCCAGTCAAAGTCAGGTTGAACGAGCAAGAACGCGCATGTGTAATGCTTAAAGCAAAGCATGCTGATATGTCAGTCAATGCCTTTATCAAATGCATGATACTTGGAGCTGATTACGACCCCAATTTGCGGGAGGTATTTTTTATGCTTAATCGTGAATTAACAGCTCAAGGCCGGAACCTTAATCAGATCGCCAAACAACTGAATAGTGGGATGTCCCCAGCGCAGGGCACAAAACAGCTCGAAGCCATTCGCAACCCACTAGTCCAAGCACTTAATGCTGTGAAATGGGCCTTGGCGCGGAATCTACCGATGCCATAGCAATGCCTCTCATTATCAAAAGCCATATCAGAGGTGGCTACCGATCCGCAGCTGCATATTTGAAAGATCAAGGGCTTAATGAAAAGATACGTTTGGTTGAGATCAGTGACATCGAGGCTAAAAATCTTGACCACGCCTTTCAAAATATGTGGGCAGTCGCATCCAATACGCGAGTTAAGAAGCCCTTACACCATATCAGCATCAATCCTCATTGGGGTCATCGCTTAACCGACGAACAGATGTTGAAAATTGCTGAACGATGCGAACAGAAGTACGGATACCAATCTGGCGAACATCAGCGCGTTATAATCGAACATATCAAAGATGGTCGCCAGCATTTTCATGTGGTGTGGAACCGCGTAAATCTAGAAACCCGCAAGGTTATATGGCCAGGTCATCACTGGCGTAAGTCAAAACAAGTTGCTCGTGAAATGGAAGTCGAATTAGGGCTAGGCCGGATGGTGCCGCGTCGGATGAAACGCGCACGGCAGGTTGCTTATAAATCCGGAAGAAAACCTAGGGTGAATGGACGGTATCAAAACCTAAGATCGCCAAATCTTATCCTTCATAATCGACCTATTAAACATAATATCATCAAGCCATTAATATTCAGGCCCGTCGGGCTTACCCCAACAGACAAGCCGATAGTACAGCCAAAGCAAGCTTTTCATCCCGCCATGCGAATGATGGTGGGCCGACGCAAGACACGCGATGAAAACATACCAGATTCAGACAAAGTGATATTCCGCCGTCCTGAATGGGAAACAGCAGAAATCATTGCATGGGCTATCGAAAATGGACGACTGGATGTTCTGATGCAGTACGGTTTTGATTTCTCAATAGATACAGCAGAACTCTAACGAAATCACGAGCCGCAAGGCTTGCGGTAGCAGCCGATATTACCGGTTGCTCTTTCATAACGAAAGGAAAGCAGATGAAAAAGAAGGTACGAATAAAATTCAAAATATGTCGATGCAAGGTTAAAGGACAACCTCGCAAAAAAACCTATTCCCTTGGCGGATATTTCAAGCTGTTTATCCGCCGCTGGCGATAAGTTAAGTGCAGATAATATTACAATTTATAAAAAGGAGTCTTATTATGCATATCAGCAAATTCTCGATTAATGATGACGGCACACACGAAGGCAAGATAAATGCACTAGGGCTAGGCTCAGTTATTGTTGCTTCCAAACCCGCAGTCAGCAAAGAAGAAAAGGCCTATTTCCGTCTATACTCGAAAGCGGAGAATGGCGAAGAATATGAAATCGGCAGTATGTGGCCGAGAGTCAAAGACGGATTAAATTATTTTTCAGTCAGTTTGGATTCGCCGTTTTTTCCTGAGCCCATCAATGCCGCATTGTTCTATGACAAGCATAATCCAAAACTGCTTAATATGGTTTGGCAGCGCCAAAAGCCTAAAGCAGAAGCGGCTCCCGTTCAAACACCAGAGAACGGTACGCGAACAGCGGATGATGAAACAGTTCTTGCTACAGCTATTCTGGGCAATGAAACAACTGGGAAACCGACAAAAACACGTCGCATTACAGGCATGAAAGCAGCTCCATAAATAAACAAAGCCCTGCAAGGATTTGAACTTCCTTGCGGGGTTATATTTTACACTAGTGACGCTCACTATCCAAAAGCTAGCCAGCGCACTAACGAGTTGTGCTATTTGACTAATGACATCGCTTCTCCGACAAAAGAAATAGCAAGCCGGGTAAGTCCATCAACTTCCGGAAAACTCACGAAATGAAGATCAAGCTGTTGGTTTTGCACTCCAGCGGCACCCATCATCTTTATAAATACATTGCGCGCGTAGCTGGGAAGACATTGTTCGCTCAACTCACTTGTATTAGCCTTGGCATTTGATGGTATCTGCTTCGTTGCCGTATCGGAATAAAGCGCTTCATCGAATTTTTTTGGAGGCTGATTTTCTATCTGTAGCTTGCAAGAGATTCGTTTTCAGTGGCTCAATCTTCATAAATAGAACAAATAAGGCAGACACCAAGAGGCAGCGTTACCAAGCTTATCCTGAAGTTCACGCGACATATTTTGTGTATTCAACCCTAGTTGAAATCTAATCAAGCTGTCTATCTCAGGAAATTCGACGAGCTTTGGCTGCAGATTTACTGGATGCCCAATAATAGTACCAATCATTTTATTAAGAGTATTACGAGCATAAGATGGAAAAATATTTTCACTTGGAGAGCTCATCCGTACCTGTGTGCCAGCCGGTACGGATGTATTTACAGTTTTGGGATACAATGCTGCATCCAAATTTGCTTGAGGCCGTAGGCTCTTAAAAA
>JBASWO010000084.1:0-2760 GCA_049276515.1 Alphaproteobacteria bacterium | reverse complement strand
GCCGGTTCTCGGTCGCCAGGTAGCCGCGGCGCACGCCTTCGTCCACCAGCTCCTGCAGGCTGCGGCGCGTGTCCCAGCGCACGTCCATGCCGGCCTTGATGAAGACGTTGACGATGCCGGTGTCCTGGCAGATCGGGCGGTGGCCCTCCGCACACAGGCGCGAGTTGGTCAGGATCTGCGCGATCGCGTCCTTGGCGGCGGGCGACTGCTCGCGCGCCCAGGCGCGGCCGAGATGCTCGATGTAGTCGGCGGGATGGTAGTAGGAGATGAACTGCAGGGCGTCCGCGACGCTCTGCACGAAGTCGGTTTCACGGATGACGGGGGCGGCCATCGCGCCCGATCATATCACCGCAGGAATGCGGCCCCGCGGGTCAGGAACGTGTAGTCGCCTTCGATTGCCATGAAGCCGATCAGGATCAGCAGGCACAAAGGAGGCATCAGGATCGCGAGCTTGAGCGCAAGCCGCTCCCAGGCCATGTGCATGAAGATCGCGACGATGAAGCCGGCCTTCAGCAGCATGAACGTGATGATCAGCGACCAGCGCAGGAAACCCTGCAGCTGGTAGTAGTCCACCAGGTAGGAGAACGTGCTGAGCACGAACAGCAGCAGCCAGATCCACAGGTAGATTGCGAGCGGGTGTTGCTGGCCTTCTTTTGCTTCAGACATGCTGCCTCACCACAGGTAGAAGAACGCGAAGATGAAGACCCAGACGAGATCGACGAAGTGCCAGTACAGGCCCGCGATCTCGACCATTTCGTAGCTGCCGCGCTTGTCATAGAAGCCGGTGCGCACGCGATTCGCGACGACCAGCAGGTAAATCACGCCCGCCGACACGTGCAGGCCGTGAAATCCCGTGATCATGAAGAACGCCGAGCCGAACTGCGGCGCACCCCATGGGTTCTCCCAGGGCCGAGCGCCTTCCATGATCAGCTTGGTCCACTCGAACGCCTGCATGCCGACGAAGGTCGCGCCGAGCGCGGCGGTGGCGACCATCAGCAGCACGGTGTTGCGCTTGTTGCGGCGGTAGCCGTAGTTGACGGCGAGCGCCATCGTGCCGCTCGAAGTGATCAGCACGAAAGTCATGATCGCGATCAGGATCAGCGGGATGTTCTGCCCGAACAGGTGCAGTGCGAACACCTCGCTCGGGTTCGGCCAGGTGTCCATCGTGGACATCCGGACGTTCATGTAGGACGTCAGGAAGCAGGTGAAGATGAAGGTGTCGGAGAGCAGGAAGATCCACATCATTGCCTTCCCCCACGGCACCGGGAAGGCGTTCTTGTCGGCGGCGAAGTCGCTCGCAACCTGCTGGAGCGGGCTCAGGGCGGCGGCTTGGGCGTCATGGGCCATGGGCAGGGCTTCCTCTTACAGGAACAGCAGGACGGCGAAAACGACGAGCCAGACGATCAGCAGGAAATGCCAGTAGATCGCGCACAGCGACAGGCTCTGGCGCAGGCCGACCAGCTCCGCGCCGGTCGAGAATCGCATTGCAGCGCGGCCCAGCACGTACAGGCCGCCGATCAGGTGCAGGCCGTGGGCCGTCGTCAGCACGTAGAAGAACGCGATCGCCGGGCTGCCCTGGATGAAATAGAGCGAGGGGCCGACGGCCTGCCAGGCCATCACCTGCCCCGCAAGAAAGCCGACCGTCAGGATGCCGCCGGCGATGAGTGCCCACTGCGCGAGGTATCGCCTTCCGCGGCCGGCGGCATGGCTCGCAAGCTGCATTGCGATGCTCGCGACCAGCAGCACGCCGGTGTTGACCCACAGGAGGTTCGGGATCGTCAGGTGGCACCAGCCGATGCCGTGGTGCATGCGCATCGAATAGGCCGTCAGGAACAGGCTGAACAGGGAAGTGACGACCGCCATGAAGAGCAGCAGCCCGATGCGCGCCGGCGGCGCGCGGATCGCGCCGACGTCGCCTTCCTGCTCGCCGCTCTCCCACGATTTCGCCGTCAGCCGGCTGGCGACAAAGAACCAGACGGCAACGCCGACCAGGAGTGCGACGACGATCGCGGTGTTGCTCAATGCTTCTTCCCGTGGTCGCGGCCCGCGCCGAGCTTCGGATCGACCGGCTCGTTCTGCGGGATGAAGTCATCCTTCGCGCCCGGCACGCTGTAGTCATAGGCCCAGCGGTGCACGACGGGTAGCTTCGGACCCCAGTTGCCGTGATGCGGCGGCGTGTCGGGCGTCTGCCACTCGAGGGTCGTGGCCTTCCACGGGTTCGGCGGCGCCTTTGCGCCTTTCTTCAGGCTCACGATCACGTTGTAGAGGAAGATGATCTGCGCGGCGGCGACGATCAGCGCCGCAATCGTGATCGCCGCATTGATCGAGTGCACCGAGTCCGGGATGAACGCGGTGTCGCCCAGGGCGTAATAACGGCGCGGCACGCCGAGGATGCCGAGGTAATGCATCGGCAGGTAGATGGCGTAGGTGCCGAGGAACGTCAGCCAGAAATGCGCCTTGCCGAGCCTCTCGTTCCACATGCGCCCGGTGATCTTCGGATACCAGTGGTAGATCGCGCCGAACACCACGAGGATCGGCGACACGCCCATCACCATGTGGAAATGCCCGACCACGAAATAGGTGTCGGACAGCGGCAGGTCCACCGTGACGTTGCCGAGGAACAGGCCGGTCAGCCCGCCGTGGATGAACGTGAAGATGAAGCCGATCGCGAACAGCATCGGCACGGTCAGGTGGATGTTGCCCTTCCAGAGCGTCAGCACCCAGTTGTAGACCTTGATCGCGGTCGGCACGGCGATGATC
>JBASWO010000083.1:0-5418 GCA_049276515.1 Alphaproteobacteria bacterium | reverse complement strand
ATATAACGTGGCTCAAGCTCTTGGGCTTTACGCAAATAGGGAACAGCACGGCTTGGCCAGCCAGCACTGATCAAAATAACTCCAAGCGTTGCTAGAATTTCGGCGCGATTGGGGGCCAATATCTCGGCCTTCTTTGCGGTGCGCCACGCGTCTTCGATTTGGCCTAATGTTAAAAGAATGCAGGCGTAGTTATAGAGAAAGCTTGGATCCTCAGGATTGAGCTCAACCGCCTTTTTATGATGCAAAAGCGCCTCGTCATACCGCTTCAAATCACGCAAAAGAACACCACTCATATTCCAACCACCGCCCAATTTGGGCTCAGCCTCAATGGCCTTTTGCGTAGACTGCAAAGCATCTTCGAAACGGTCTAATAAACGTAAGAGCGTTGCACGATTAACCCATGCCGTGCCGAAATGAGGCACGATACGTAAGGTTTCATCAAAAAGTTGCAGAGCCAAAGCATATTGACCCATTTGTTGAGCAATGATGCCCAGCATATGCAAAGCATCAGGTTGATCTGGCCAATCATTGAGAATAGCGCGGTAAGCGGGAACTGCGGCCGGAATATTGCCGCTTTGATGCAAAGCATTAGCTTCATTGAGGCGCGCAAAAAGCGCACCCATAGAGCGTGCTTCTTCACTCATCACATTCTTCCAGTTTGAGAGCGTGCGGATTTTGACGTAACGGTGAATGCGGCCAAGCTTCTGCTTTCAAAACCGCATCATCATTTTCATCGATCCATTTTTGAAGTTCGGCCAAAACGCGCGCGATAAGAGCTGGCCAATCACGAGGTGCTGTCTGGCGGAAAATGCGCATGCTTGGATACCAGGGGCTATCGCTCCTGCCATGCATCCAGCGCCATTCAGGCTCAAAAGGCAAAAGAAGCCAGACCGGTACGCCCATAGCGCCCGCTAAATGAGCAGCGGCTGTATCGACAGTGATGACAAGATCGAGCTCAGCGAGGAGCGCGGCTGTATCTGAAAAATTTTTAAGTTCTGGATCAGCATCAAAAATATGAAGAGCCTGAAGCTCTTTTTGCTCCTCGGGTCTGCCTTTTTGGAGAGAGATACAATGCGCTCCATATTTTTCTAAGAGAGGGCGCACTTTGAGAAAATCGATTGAACGATTGAGATCATTTCTGTTGTGTGCATTACCCGCCCAAACGATACCAATACGAGGTGATTTGATTTTGGATATTTTCTCTTGCCAAATTTTACGTAAATTTTGATCCGCCTTAAGATAGGGAACGGATGCTGGAATAGTTTCAAGACGTGTTTTAAGGAGGTAGGGCAAACTCATTAATTGAATACGCGCATTAGCTTTTGGAACTGGATCATCTAAAGTGAGCACGTCAATATTGGGGAAGTTGCTGGCCATCAGCTCATGAAGATGTCCTGTTAATTGAAGAGTTATTTTATCAGCACGCTCACGAATAAGAGGAATATAGCGCACCAATTGTAAAGCATCACCCATACCCTGATCCTCATGGATCAGAAGATGGGATATTTTTTCGCCCTGCCAACGGGGAATATGTTGAAATAGCGCCTTATCATCGGGGCGCGTTTCCCATAATTCCCACCCTTTTTCGAAATCACCAATTTGCAACAAAGCCATTGCTTCATTGAGGCGCGCCTCATGAAAATGCGGCAAGATTTCATAACTTTTACGAAAGTGCGGGATAGCACGTTCAGGATAACCGGCAGCCTGCAAAACATTGCCTAAGGGAAGCGGGATAAATTCCTTATCAATCTGCTCAGACGTCCGTGCGGATTGATAGGCTTTATGCAAGTCGCCCACTGCTAATAACAGAGCTGTATAATTACTTTGAAAGCGAACATTGCCCGGTTGTAATTCAACGGCGCGTTTATGATGGGCGCAGGATTCTTCATACTGGCCCATTTCGCGCAAGATCGATCCCGCTAAATCCCAGCCATCAGCTATATGAGGATCGACGGCCAATGCCTTTTTTGCCGATTGAAGTGCTTCATCGCGACGTCCCAAAACGCGTAAAACAATACATCGATTGCACCACGCCATAGCCATATTAGGATTTTGCGCTAAAGCGCGATCCATTAAGTCTAAAGCTAATTCTGGTTTTTTGGTCTGTTGCGCAATAATGCCAAGCATATGCATGGCATCTGAATGACCTGGATCTTTCTCGAGCACAGTACGATATAGCTTCGCTGCCGTGCCAATATCGCCCGCTTGGTGCTTTTCAAAAGCCTGCTCAAAAATGGGATTAGGATTAGTCATCAAGCGCACACATGGGAGGCAACGGTACTTTCTTTTACCGCCACCCTGCGCTCATGCCAATCAGTTCTTAAGCTGCCTCGAGCAAGCCGTAGGCATACCATTGAACAATGGATTTACCGACGATGTCCTGCACCATATCGCGCGCCATTTCTGGGGTTGGCTGTGCAGCATCCATAATCTTAGCTGCTTGTGCAGGGTTTTGTGCCAAACGCTCAAGCTCTGGCATCAAGGCTGATACAGAGTTCGCAAGGCCGGCACGGCTGAGTGCCTGAATAACCAAAGCATCGCGCGCCGAAATGGACATGGCATTGCCAGCAACAGATGAGGCCATCCATAGATTGCCGCCTGTGACGGATACCTTATCAAGATACTGATTAAAGCCACCAACAAGACGTGGCTGCGATACGTTACTGACATCGTTGGATCCCAACACACCGCGCATTGGCTGTGCAATACCAAGCGCTACCAATATTTGCATGGCGCCAACGATATCTGTGCCACTAAAGCCTTCGCCTGATGGGTGAGCCATGAAATCGCCGATACCAACAGGCATCAAGGTCATAAGCTCAATCAGCTTGCGATAAAGGGGTGTGCTGAGATCAACTGTTTTGCCAAGAACATCAATGCTGCTTGGCACTTCATCTTTTAATTTTGTAATGCCGTAGGTAAAGCCGCCAAAAAGTTCTGGAAGGCTTGAAGATTGTTCAGCAGGTTGACGACACCAAATATCAGAACGCACGTCACGATTACGAACGAAGTCTTTAATCGATTCGTACAGCGGATTGTTTTGGCATTCGATGACTAAATCTTGAGCTTCGCTTGGAACAGAAAGCTCAATGTAATTGCAGGCCATATGCGTATCGCCAGCATATGAGAAGCCGCGTGGACGCAAAGCAACCAGGGTATTAAATGAAGCTGAACGCGCCTCACCCTTATCATAAAGACTGAAAAACTCATCAGGCTGGCCTTTAGCAATCGCCTCATTGAGCTGAGCCAAAGCTTGTGGATTTTGGGCAAAATATTGGCTGCCGAGTTTTTTGAGTTCGGCCAAAAATTCCTTGGCCTGCGCACCATCCATTTCAGGTGCAAATTCACGGACCAAGAACCGCAAATGGCTATCACCTTCAACGGCGCGGTAGGTAAGATTTAAAAGTCCGCCGGGCGCCAGAGCAGCTTCAGCAAGACCAAACAAAGCATTGCGCTCAACTGCGCTGAGCGGCTTCTTGGTTTCATCACAGCATAAATAATTGAGAGGAGGTAAAGCTACAGAACCAAGAGCGCCTAATACAAAAGCAACATTTTCAACTTCACGTAACTTGGCTTGTTCTTCAGCTTGTGTCGCTAGAGTTTGATCAGCAACAACACCAATAAATTTTCCTTCTGGATTGCTCGCAGCAAGGCAGGTCAGAAGATCGGTATCGGTGCAATTGACATCAGCATAAATAAAAGCTTCGCCTGGCAAGCGTGGTTTCACGCCGCGCAAAGCAGCAACATAGCTAAGTGTAATTGGGCTGGCTGACGTATGGGACTGCATGACAGGATTCCTTCCTGAGACGTGGCGTAGATACATTATGCGCTCCTTATAGGTATTTGAGAATAGATTGCTGAATGATGCCGGCCGTTGCGGAATAAGAGGCTTGAAGCTGGACTTGCAGCAAATTGATCTGAGTACCAACGGATGTAAGATCAACCTGTTGAATACTGCTCAACTGATTTTGCAGATTGACGATATCTGTATTGGCGATATCGTTTTGCTGCTTAAGAATGTTGATATTACCGGCAACCGCAGCGTGTGTAGCTTGGATATTTTGCACAGCTTCGGTAATCAAATTACTGGCATCAACCATGGCGGTTTGATAGGCCGCAGGATCAGTCAGGTTGGTTGCATTATGAAAAACTCTTAAACCGGCAATCAATTGCTGAAACCCAGTCTCTGTACTGGTAACGCCATACTGCACAGTGAAGGCATTATCGACAGCGACAGATTCTTTAGCCCATGCCGCAGCACTTGTCGTAGGACCGGGGGCTACATAATCCATATCATAATCGGGTAAGTTTGGCGTAGTTTCAGGTACAAAAGGTATGGTTGGTGCTGCAAGTGTTGTTAAATCTATAACAGGGACTGTTGAATAGCGCGTACCTGCATAGATATAACGTCCGCCCACTTCTTGATTGAGATCATCTTGCAACTGCCGCAGATAGGTTTGAGCTTGTGCTCTCAACTGCGGTATTTTTGTTGTATCCAAAGTCTGATTTTGCACAATGAGCGACTTAGCTTGAGCCGCAATATTTTCCATATCATTCATGGTTGAATCATAAACGGTCAACCGTGCATTCACAGTTTGTATACCTGCAATGTAAGCTTGCCGCTGTGTAATGCCATTTTGGAAATCCAAAATATTATGGGCATTCACAGGGGCATAATCCGTTAGATTGTTGTGTTGCTTTTGGCTTGCTAATTGTTCTGTCAGTGTGGCCAAATCGGCTTGCTGTCGTTGCAAATAATATGATGTAAAAAGTTGTACACCTAAGGTGCTAATTGTACTTGGCATGGTTTACCCCACAAGCGATGTCAGTTCTTCCATCATCTGATTGATGACGCCGATAACCCGCGCCGATGCGGCATAACTGTTCTGTAATGTTGTCAAATTGACCAACTCGTTATCAACATTGACGCCCGTCGCATTGGATAGACTTTGTTGATAATAGGTTTGTTGTTGTTGCGCTGTTTCACTTTGGCCACTGATAGTATTTGCGGCTTGCTGAAAATGCGCCAAAATACCTGTGCTGAGATCAGTATAGGTTCCTGAAGGGATGCTCAGACCATCAGCCGTAAAGCTGCGTGCCGCGCTTAAAGAGGCAACAACAGTTGCCCCTGCTGCTTGTTTGATGGTTGATGTGCCATTGAGCAAATTGGCATTCACAACAAAGGTGTTGGGATCAGGAATGCCGCTGTTTGTTGTGACACTAAAGAAGCTTGAGGCAAGCTCACCACTGCCTGTCGTGGCACTGTTATAAGCAAGAGCAAATCGTGTAGGCGTTCCTGCTGTCACGTTTGTGAAAGCATCCGTGAGAGCTACAATTTGTGAATTGAGCTTACGAATAACTTCTGTTCCAGGATCGGTACTGACTGCCGCTGGTGAGCCGTCATATGTAAATTGTAAC
>JBASWO010000082.1:0-25268 GCA_049276515.1 Alphaproteobacteria bacterium | reverse complement strand
ATATTATAGCCTGATGCAATAGTATAACCGGTCTTATCGCCTGTGATGCGGCTATCACCAGCTAGGCCTTGTCCACCAAACATGATGTCATCATGACGGTCATATTTTTTACCGCGAAATACCAATTCTTCTATTTTAAAACGCTTATAATATTCCGGAAAATTATATCTGAGAGCACGCATAAGAATAACCATATCGCGCGCGGTTGTGACTTGCTTTTTATCAGGTAACCCTGATGGATTACGAAAAACCGTGTCTTTAAGCCCTAATTCCACACCTTCTTGGGTCATGCCGGCAGCAAAGGTTTCAGCATCCTGCGCCAAGGCTTCGGCTGGTGCTTCGGCAAGATCATTCCATGATTTGATAACCATACCATCGACAGCTTCGCCATAGGTAATGCGCGCACCGTGTTTGAGACCAGCATTCCGCTCCATAAAGCGAGCATGATCGGATACAGGTATCTCCGTATCAAAAGTTATGCTGCCAGCTTTTACAGCTTTAAAAATCTTATAAATGGTCATCAGCTTTGCAAGTGAGGCTGGATGCAAAACTGTATCGCCGCATTCATTGATAAGGGTTTCGCCAGTATCCCCATTGATAACATAAACCGCGCTTTTTGTATTTTCACACACGTTATGTGCGGCAGAGTGAATGCGCATCAAAGGCGTGGGAGGAGCCGGCTTTGCGGTTAGAACAATGGAAGCTTGGGGTTTTGCCGGAATAGCAGAAGAGGATGTAAGGGTAGAGGTAACAACTGCTGCTGCCGTGATAAAAGCGGTGTGCCTCAAAGGCAGGCTCAATCGAAAACGAGACATTACATAATGAGAGCAGGAGTTGATCTTGCGGGACAGTTGTAATCTCGAGGCGTCACATCAAAACCCATCATCTCAAATTCATGGCAACGGCCTTCTCTAAAACCGGTCTCGATAAGTCTGTTGGTTTTGCTGAGACGAAAGCCTTGGTTAGGGGCGCCCAACACAACCACGGATACGCGTTGCGTGCCATTTTCTGCATAAATGGCCATGTTACGCTCTGTTTCATGGGCGGGAACCTTTTTGCGTCTCTCGCCACGTTTCAGAACAGCCACCGCACCCTGAAAGCTTTGTTGGCCCGTTTTAGCCACTTTAATCGCTTCGTTTCTTTCGCCTGTATTACCTTGATACATTAAATAATCATGGCGGAAATAGGATTTTCCGTTGAGCTCAAAAGACTGAAAGCAAAGGAGTTGTCTATAAACATCATCTTGGAAATGTTCATAAACAGCAGGAGCTAGTTTTGAGATTTCGCGCGCCGTTGTCACTTGGCCTGGCACGGGCCAACCTGAAGCTTTTTTAAGAACTGTTTTTGGCATGCCGAGTTTTTGTTGCGCTGTGTATGTCATCAAGGCGGCAAAGGCCTCTTCCCTCCTTAACACTGGTTCCCGCTTTAATATGCGCATAGCGAGTTCAGTTGCTGCTGAATTACATGAAAAGGCGCCTGCAGCTTTGATAAGAAGCTCAGCTGTGACGGGAGTATCGCCATAGGGAAGTTTAAAATTCCCCTGTCTTGCGGCTATTTCAGATATGGGTAGAGCTTCATCAAGAGGCAAGTCGCCTGATCTGATGGCATCAAAAGCCAAATAAATTGTCATCAGCTTGGCAATGGAAGCTGGCCGACGAAGTTCGTCGGCATTCTGGCCATCAAATTCTTTGCCACTTATAGGATCTACTGCAATCCAAGCGGGCTCAGGAAGGATGAGTCTTTCGAGAACCCAGCGGCGTGCGCGTGCCTCAGCATCCGAAGCTGTTAAAGCGGATGCGGCCAAACCAAAAAATAAACCACGCCTTGAAATTTTTACTGACGACGACACGCGAAATGACCTTCTCAATAAAATAACTCTGCAATGACAAAAAGCTACGCCGGAAAAAGCCGGCATACCAGAGGGTGTATTGCTTTCATGGATCTCTTAAGAATTCTGGTTAACGGCATGACGCCTTAATCAAAAAAAGTCTTTATTTTCCAATGCAAAAGTCACGGAAAATGACATCGAGAAGGTCTTCGACATCAACGCGTCCCGTGATGCGGCCCAAGGCTCGCATGGAAAGCCTTACATCTTCAGCCCTTAATTCAGCGCCCTCAGCCGTTAAAGAACGGGTCAAATGCTGTACGGCTTCTTCAAGTGCTTCACGGTGACGTGCGCGCGTTAAAGGGGGCTGGCCCGTCTCTGCAAAACGCACATCGATTTCTTTGAGTAGGCGATCAAGTAAAGTGTGGATACCATCACCTGTTTTTGCTGAGACAAATAAATATTCATGATCGTCTTCAGGCAAACGCGTTTTTGTCAGATCTGATTTATTGACGATGGCAATTGCATTTTGATCCATCAATTTTGATGTCTCGGCATCACGCTGCGGCCAAACAGCCCCATCGAATACCAGTAATTTTAAATCTGCTTGCTCAGCGCGTTTGAGGGCACGGCGGATACCTTCATTCTCAATGGCATCAGCACTTTCTCTGAGTCCGGCTGTATCAGCAAGTGTGACGGGATACCCGCCCAAATCTAAATGTGTTTCGATCACATCACGCGTGGTTCCAGCGGTAGATGACACAATCGCTGCATCACGGCGTGCCAATGCATTTAAAAGACTAGATTTACCCGCATTTGGTTTTCCTAAAATGGCAATCGAAAAACCATCACGTAAACGCTCGCCACGATGACCGTCGTCTAAATGCTGAGAGATTTCCTGCGCGAGATTACCCAATTCGCTCGTTTGTTTATTGAGCGTTTCTTGCGGCAAATCTTCGTCTGAAAAATCAATGGCAGCTTCGAGATAGGCGAGGGATTTGATCAACCGTGCCCGCCAATTCTCATAGAGCTGGCCAAGAGCGCCTTCCATCTGACGCAAGGCTTGTCTGCGCTGCGCATCCGTCTCAGCATTCACAAGATCGGCAATGGCTTCAGCTTCCGTTAAATCCATTTTGTTATTTTCAAAAGCACGCCGGCTAAATTCGCCAGGCTCTGCCATACGAAAATTACTTATACTGCGCAGGCATTCGCTCATTGCGTTGGCAATAGCTCTGCCGCCATGCAGGTGAAACTCGACAACATCTTCACCTGTAAAACTGTTGGGTGCTTCAAAAAAGAGAACGAGAGCACGATCAATCAGTTCGCCCGTTTTAGGATGATGTATTTTACGTAGAGTAACTTCGCGTGCTTTGGGCACATCGTTTGGTTTGCAAAGACTAGTTACACCTTTGCGTGCATCAGGGCCTGAGATACGAAAAACGGCGACGCCGCCACGACCAGGGGCACTTGCAAGGGCGAATATGGTTTGATCTTTAGACATAGAAGAAGTCTAGAGGAAAAAACTAAGAAAAGAAACCTTAGCTCGGCGTATGTTTGCCGCGAACCACGGGACTCCAATCGTCTGGACGACTATGTAGGTCGGGCACCTGTCTCAAGAAGGTTTCTGAATGCACGCCGCTCAACTCACTTAGAAATGCCAAAGAATCTGTAACTTCAGGTTCTTCATTAAAAAGACCCGATGTGACCTCGGTTCTGGTGAGGATGAAATCTGTGCGGAGCTGGTCTGGCTTTTCTTGCATATGAATAAATCTATCTATCTCGAGAATGACTAACCCTAGCTATAAAAATTGAAAATAAAAAATCATTTATGTCGGTGGCAGCATTAACCTTGTTACGCGTTGCCCCTGTTGCAGATGCGTAGTTAGAATCTCATCAATATCAGCTTGGTTTTTGGGTGCATACCAGGTGCCTTCGGGATAAATCACGATGCAAGGACCAAGCTCGCACCGATCAAGGCACCCCGCATTATTAACGCGTATATCCGATAGGCCCAATTCTTTGGCGCGTTTTTTCATGTAGTTGCGCAAATCTTCAGCGCCTTTTTCGGCACAGCATCCGCGTTTATGCCCAGGCGCACGTTGATTGGTGCAGCAAAAAATATGCGCTTTATAATAGTGCGGATGATCAGAACTCATTATTTAGCTTTGCGCTCAGAAAAATTATTCATGGCATTGGTGGCAGCACCCGTAACACCCGACATGGTTTGCTGAACCTGCGTCCAGAACATTTTCTGTAATTGCTCAGCACCCTGAATGCTTGCTGGTAGCCAAGTATTCACCATGGTTTCTGGATTCATGGCCTGAATATTTTCTCTCAACCGTTGCTCAAGCTCTTTCATGAGAGCCTCTTGCATAGGCTGAACATCAGGAAGGCCCATAAAGGCGCGCGCCTCTTCGGGTGTGCAATCGACGTTGACCGTGACTTTCATTGGGCACCTCAAAAATGAAGTATACCCATGGCTAATAGCCAATCGGTGCGGCATTGCCAAGTAAGGAAGATATGCTTAACCTGCGGCCCTGCTTCAGGAGACCTTAAATGCCCGATATCAAGATTAAATCCCTCGAAGGCAAAGAATTCAGCGCTTATTGCGCCATGCCAGCGAGCGGCAATGGACCCGGCCTTGTCGTCTGCCAAGAAATTTTTGGCGTCAATGCCGTGATGAGACAAGTTTGCGATGATTTCGCTGCCAAAGGCTACATAGCCGTATGCCCTGATTTATTCTGGCGGCAGCAACCCGGCGTTCAACTGACAGATAAAACGCCCCAAGAATGGGACCGCGCTTTCGAGCTTTACAAAGCCTTTGATATTGAAGCTGGTGTACGCGATCTTCTCTCAACGCTTGCCCATGTTCGTGCCATGAAAGGCTGTAGCGGTAAAGTTGGAGCCGTTGGTTATTGCTTAGGCGGTAAGCTCGCTTTTCTTATGGCGACACGCAGCGATGTTGATGCAACCGCGAGCTATTATGGTGTTGAGCTCGATAAATATCTTGATGAAGTTCATGACATTCGTATGCCAACACTTTTACATATGGCTGCGCAGGACAAATTTGTTAGCCCACAAGTGCGCGAGAAGATTGTGAAATCTGTCGCACGCAATCCTGCTATTACAGTCCATATATATGAAGGCGTTGATCACGCCTTTGCGCGAACCGGCGGACAGAATTTTAATCAAACTGCTGCTGATCTCGCCAATACGAGAACAGCTGAGCTTTTCGCGCGTTATTTACAGGGCTAAGCTCGCTTCCAGAGCGGCTCTTTAATTTGCGCCAAAAACGCTTCGTGCGCCTTTAGCTCCTCGTCACTTGCAAGATGTGTGCGTGCCGCGCGATGTTCGCGTTTCTGAATATCATCTGAAGATATATCTTCAGCAACCGCCGTCGTTGTAATGGCAAGATCGGGTTGCCGGCCACCACGTAACTCTAGATAGACATCAGCCAGAAGACGCGCATCAAGCAGGGCTCCGTGCAACTGACGGTTCGATGTATCAACACCAAAACGTTTGCATAAAGCATCAAGTGACGCAGGCGCTCCTGGAAACATTTTGCGCGCCATCATCACTGTATCTATGGCGCGGTGCAAAGGTAGACGCGGAAAACCCGTGCGCGAGAGTTCGGCGTTGATAAAGTTCATATCGAAATTAGCGTTATGGGCCACAAGTGGAGCATCACCGATAAATTCGAGAAACTGTTCGACAACTTCGGCAAAGATGGGTTGCTTGGCTAGAAACTCATCCGTCAAACCATGCACCATTGAGGCTTCGGTTGGCATCTCACGCTCTGGGTTGAGATAGGCCTGATAGGTACGGCCCGTTGGCATGTGGTTGATTAATTCAACACAACCAATTTCAACAACGCGATGACCTTGAAGGGGATCAAGCCCCGTGGTTTCTGTATCAAAAATAATTTCACGCATCACATCAATCCTTGATCAATCAAAAGAGCTTTTAAATGCGCTTTGGTATTCTTCAAATTTGTGCCTGTATCCACAATATAATCAGCCTTTTTACGCTTCTGTCTATCACTCATTTGTCTCTTTAAAATGGCCCTCAGTTTGGTCGCCGTCATGCCTTTGCGTTGTAGAACGCGGCGCATCTGCACATCACGTGGTGCCGTAACACAAATGGTAAAATCACAGCGCTTTTCAGCGCCGGTCTCGAAAAGAAGTGGGATTTCAAGAATAACGGCCCTGTGGCGCTTATTCTTTTTGAGAAAATTATTTTCAATATCACGCACCAAAGGATGAAGGATTTGCTCAAGCTTTTTTAAGCGCACGGCATCATGAAAAACAGACCGCGCAACAATTGTGCGATCGATAGCGCCACGCTTTAAGGCTTCGGGAAATAATGTGCCTACAGATTGAACGGCTCTACCGCCCTTACGTAACAATTGATGAACAGATTTATCCGCGTCATAAACTGGAAAACCAAAACCCCGCAAAATTTTTGCGGCTGTACTTTTTCCCATTCCGATAGTGCCCGTAAGCCCAATGACAATTTGTTTCTTCATGAACGCAACACATGCTGACGCAATTCAAGTGTTACGTCTGGATCCACGCCAAAGAAAGCATGAAAGGCGGGGCGCGCTTGATGCAAAAGCATACCAAGACCATCGATTGTTTTATGACCGCGCGCTTTAGCTCGTTTGATTAAATCCGTCTCAAGCGGAACATAAACCATATCCGTTACAACAGCAGATAATGGCAAATGATCAAGTTTGATATCGAGGGGAGGCTGGCCCTTCAGACCAAGAGATGTGGCATTAATTAGCAAATCTGCACCATCCAGCGCTGCGTCATCGCCCCAAGAGAAAACTTTGAGGGGTGCACCAAACTCTTTGGCTAAAAGCGCCGCACGTGCAGATGTTCTGTTGATAAGGCGAATTTCTTTGGCACCCGCATCTTGCAACCCAACAATAGCTGCCCGTGCAGCACCACCGGCGCCCAAAACAACAACAATTTTATTTTTTACATTCGTGCCCGCCGCTAAAAGATTTTGCATAAAGCCATAGACATCCGTATTGCGCCCCTCGAGCGTTCCGTCAGCATGAACAACGATTGTGTTCACGGCGCCAACGCGTATGGCGGCTTCATCCAAGCGATCAACCAACTTGAGAGCTGCTTCTTTATGGGGAACAGTTAGATTGACGCCCGCAAAACCTTTCTGCGCCAGAGCCCTCACTTCTTCTTTAAGTTTTTCTGGCTCAACAGCTAAGGCCTCATAGGAGCCTTCACTCTTATAGGTTGTGAGCCAATATTGATGCAGCTTGGGTGAGAGCGAATGCTCAATGGGCCATCCCATCACTGCAGCTTTTTTCAAAATACTCATGGTTGCTTTTGATTTTCTTTCTGGATTTCTTTTTCAAGGGCTCGTTTATTCAGAAGCATCATAATCTCTGCGGCGGTTTCTTCAATTGAACGACGCGTCACATCTATAACGGGGCAGGCAATGCGTGTAAAAAAGCGTCTGGCTTCTTGAACTTCGTCCCGTACTTTCTCGGGATCTATATAGTTGGTTTGTTCATTTTGTTGCAGTAAATGCAGGCGATTTCGACGTATTTCGACAAGACTATCAGGATCCTTTGTCAGACCCACAATAATAGGTTTTTCGAGCTTTAAGAGTTCCATAGGCAAGGGATGGCCTGGGATGAGGGGGATATTGCCAGCTTTAATCCCGCGATTAGCTAAATAGATGCAGGTTGGGGTTTTGGATGTGCGTGAAACCCCAAGAATGATGACATCCGCTTCAGCGAGTTTTTCCATACCATGCCCATCATCTTGGGAGAGGGCATAATCCATGGCATCAATACGTGCAAAATATTCTGCATCTAAAGCATGCTGTTTACCGGGCGCATGCGCCGCCAACATGCCAAAATGTTTGGCCATAGCTTCTAAAACAGGATCAAGCACAGAAATGTTTGTGATGTTCTGAACACGACAAAATTCTTCGAGGCGCCGGCGTAAATTTTCATCAACAAATGTGTAAAGCACGAGGCCCGGCCATTGCCGAATACCCTCCATCACCATATCTAACTGGCGCGGCGTGCGAACCAAACTCCAGAAATGTTCTTGTGGCTTAATAGTATCAAATTGAGCAATGCAGGCGCGCGCCATATTATTAATAGTCTCGCCCGTTGCGTCTGAGACCAGATGAATGTGGTGCTTCACGTCCATAATCTATGCACAGTCCAATTTAAAGGCGGGGATAAATAAGGCTCAATTCACATCCTGCCATTCTTATGCCTGTCATGCCATATTCATTCACAAACAAAAATTTGTGTGCAGATTGGCTTCACCCCTCTCTGGTCTATGGGGATAATTATAAAATCACTTGTCCCAGTAATTCACAGGTGTAGAAAAGCTAAGAAACCCTAATAATAAAGGGCTTTTCAACAATAGTATTCTTGGGAGATTAAAAGAAGGCTTGTGGAATAAAGTCTGTAAAAAAATTCCAAAACAGGCCATAAATTTTATCCCCGTTAAATGGCCTACCAACTACCACTACTACTTACTTAATAAATAAGATTGGAAAAAAGACGTGAGTAAAATTGAGAAGCCTATCCTTCAAGTTCTAAAGCGATCCAAACCAGATGTCAGACCCGTTTGGCTTATGCGCCAAGCTGGACGTTATCTGCCGGAATATAGAGCTTTACGATCAGAAGCTAAAAATTTTCTTAATTTATGTTTGACACCTGACTGGGCAACAGAAATTACTTTGCAGCCTATTCGTCGTTTTGGATTTGATGCTGCAATTTTATTTGCTGATATTTTGCTGGTGCCCATGGCTTTGGGCGTAAAACTGGAATTTCGTGAAGGCGAGGGACCAGTTCTCGATAAAATAACTGATGAAAATGCAGTTCAGAGACTGAATTATAAAAACGATAAGTTATTACCTGTCTTTGAGACATTAGATCGAGTCAAAAGCGAACTTAATGATACAACAGCTCTTATCGGTTTCTGCGGCGCGCCGTGGACCGTGGCGTGCTATATGATCGATGGTACGAGCAAGACTGCTTTCGCAACTTCAAAGCTCTGGGCGAGCGAAAAAACCGACCTACTGTCGAAGCTGGTTGCAACTCTCGTAGACGCTAGCGCGCTTTATCTTGAACAACAAATTTTAGCGGGCGCTGAAGTCCTCCAAATCTTTGATAGTCATGCCGGGCTTCTAAAGGGCGCTGATTTTGAACGTTGGGTGATTGCTCCAACGCGTGAATTGATCAATAAAATCAAGCAAAAATATCCCCATATCCCTATCATCGGTTTTCCGCGCGAAGCGTCAGCAGAGGATTATAAGAAATATATTCAAGCAACAGGTATTGATGCGATGAGCATTGATTATAATCTGCCAATCGATTTTGCTAAAACCCAATTGCAGAACATCAAACCCTTGCAGGGCAATCTTGATCCACACCTCCTTGTGAAAGGTGGGGATGAAATGAAACGTGCTTTAGAAAAAATCATGACAACTTTTGGATCCACGCATATCGTTAATTTAGGTCATGGCGTTGTTCCAGAAACGCCACCCGAACATGTGGCCGAACTCGTTCAATTCGTCCATCAATTCAAAATATGAAAAAAACAGCCCTGATACTTTTCAATTTAGGCGGACCCGATAATCAAGCGGCTGTGAAGCCATTTCTATTTAATCTCTTCAAAGATCCAGCCATTATTCAATTGCCCCTGCTGCTACGTCTCTTCGTAGCTAAGATGATTTCTAGCCGTCGCGAGAAAAAAGCTCAGGGCATTTACCAAAAAATGGGTGGCGGCTCACCTATTTTAAAAAATACAGAAAATCAATCACAAGCTCTCAATAAAGTTTTAGGAGAGAATTTTAAAACTTTTGTTGTGATGCGCTATTGGCATCCTTTTGCAGATGAAGTCGTAGGTGACGTCAAAAATTATGCGCCCGATGAGATCGTTCTTTTACCGCTCTATCCGCAATTCTCAACCACCACGACGGCATCAAGTTTAAAAAATTGGCATGAAACTGCAGAGAAAGTGGGTCTAACAGCGCCCACAAAAACGATCTGTTGCTATCCAACAGAGCCTGGTTTTATTGGCTCTTTAGCGGCTTCGACTAAGGCGGCTTATGAAAAAGCGCGAGCCTTTGGTGCCCCACGCATCCTTTTTTCAGCCCACGGCCTACCCGAAAAAATCATCAAAGCTGGCGATCCCTATCAGTGGCAATGCGAGCAAACAGCGGCAGCCCTTGTGAAGGCCCTCAATATTTCAGCTCTTGATTGGGAGCTTTGCTATCAAAGCCGTGTTGGCCCTCTCAAATGGATTGGCCCTGCAACCGATGAAGAAGTTCAGCGCGCGGGTCGTGATAAGATCCCCGTTGTTATGGTGCCGATCGCTTTTGTCTCGGAACATTCAGAGACACTCGTTGAGCTTGATATGGAATATCGGGATCTCGCCAAAGAAAGCGGTGTGCCCCATTATGATTATGTGCCAACGGTTAGCACATCAATGGGCTTTATCAATGGACTTGCACGCCTCGTTCATGAGGCGCAAAAATCCAATCAGGATTGTCTCTCGGAAAAAACACAGCGTATGTGCCCAGAAGAATTCTCGGGCTGCTGCATGAGGATGTAATGCTCTACGATTGGATTAAAGCTCTGCACGTTATATCGGTCATCTCTTGGATGGCGGGCATGCTCTATTTGCCACGGCTTTTTGTTTATCACGCGAGCGCTAAAACAGGATCCGAATTGTCGGAAACTTTAAAAATAATGGAATACAAACTCCTGCGCTACATCATCAATCCAGCGATGTTTGGTGCTCTCGTTTTTGGCGTTTGGATGTTGGCGCTTAATCCAGATTTACTGCATCAGCCCTATATGCATGTTAAAATGGCATGTGTTTTAGTGCTGTTTGGTATTCACGGTATGTTGTCGAGATTTCGTCGAGATTTTGCCAATGGCGCCAATCGTAAAACAGCCAAATTCTACCGTATACTCAATGAGATCCCCGCCCTTTTGATGGTCATTATTGTCGTTATGGTTGTCGTAAGGCCTCACCTTTAAGTGCTCAAAAGCTTCAGTTTTTTCAAAAAGCTTTATGGTTAACGTCGTTCAAACCGCACGCAAATAAAGCAGTTCCGTTGACTTTTGGCTGCTGATCCATTAGATAATCTTTAACCCCGATGCGATAGTTTATACGAATATTTCAATCCCATTTCGCAGCGGATCCCCACCAACAAGCGCATCAATGAACGTCTGCCATTTTAGCAGCGTCGTCCGCGCTAAATACTCACACTAAAGGTTTCTATGAATTTACGTGAATTAAAAGCCAAGACACCCGCCGAACTTTTGGCGTTTGCCGAAGAATTGCAAATTGAAGGTGCAGGCGCCATGCGCAAACAGGATATGCTGTTTGCCATTTTAAAAACACTCGGCCAACAGCCTGACAAAACAATTTATGGCGATGGCGTTCTTGAAGTTTTGCCAGATGGTTTTGGTTTCTTGCGCTCACCTGAAGCGAATTATCTGCCAGGCCCTGATGATATTTATGTATCACCCAGCCAGGTTCGCAAATTTAATTTGCGTACTGGTGACACGGTTGAAGGTGAAATTCGTGCGCCGAAGGAAGGCGAACGCTATTTTGCTCTTCTCAAGGTCAACAGCATCAATTTTGAAGATCCAGAGAAGGCACGTCATCGCATCAGCTTTGACAATCTAACCCCACTTTATCCGAACCAACATCTGAAGTTGGAATTACCGGAATCGACCAAAAAAGAATACACAACACGCATCATCGATTTGATTTGCCCCTTGGGTAAAGGTCAGCGTGGTTTGATCGTGGCGCCACCGCGTACCGGTAAAACCGTGATGATGCAAAGCATTGCGCATGCGATTACCACCAATCATCCCGAAGTCTATTTGATTGTCTTGCTGATCGATGAACGACCTGAAGAAGTCACCGATATGGCGCGTTCTGTGAAGGGCGAAGTCATCAGCTCAACTTTCGATGAGCCAGCGACACGCCACGTGCAGGTTGCTGAAATGGTCATCGAAAAAGCGAAGCGCCTTGTTGAGCACAAACGTGATGTCGTTATCTTGCTCGACAGTATCACGCGTTTAGGTCGTGCTTATAATACCGTTGTTCCATCATCGGGCAAAGTTCTGACCGGCGGTGTTGATGCCAATGCCTTGCAACGTCCAAAACGTTTCTTTGGTGCGGCACGTAACATCGAAGAAGGCGGATCACTTACAATCATTGCAACAGCTCTGATCGATACGGGTAGCCGTATGGACGAAGTGATCTTCGAAGAATTCAAGGGTACAGGTAATTCTGAAATCATCCTTGATCGTAAGCTCTCAGATCGTCGTACCTTCCCAGCTATCGACATCACAAAATCTGGTACACGTAAGGAAGAGTTGCTGGTTGATAAGGCCACCATGTCAAAGATGTGGGTCTTGCGCCGCGTTCTCTTACCGATGGGCGTTACCGATGCGATGGAATTCCTCTTGGATAAACTGAAATATTCCAAGACCAATGGTGATTTCTTCGACAGCATGGCAAGCCAAGGCGGCAATGCGAGTGGCGGAGGCGGTGATGCAACTGAGCGTCCAAAACCAACCGTGACGCGTCGTAGCTCATCAGGCTCGACCAACAGCAACAACGATTAACCTTTTTTATTGGCTGAATTATCTGGCGTGATTCCCTTAACGGGGTCGCGCTAGATTTTTATTGACCTTTCGGACATATTCCGCTTTAAGAACCTGTCCTTTTTAGACAATATATTACCCATTACAGGAACTTTGATGTCAGTATTAGCAAGTGCCTCATTAATATCGCCTAACGGAATGACGGGCCTTTACGCTGTAGATAACCATCTCGGTGCACGCGAAATCCCCTATCACAAGATTGATACGGGCAGTGCCTGCGGTCTTTTTGTCATCCCACCTTTTGGCGGCACGCTCCTTGAGCCAAAGAGTGTGGCTCTCCTGCGTCAAAGCATAACGGCCAATCACGATTTTCTCACTTTAGGCTATAGTGGCCTTCATACCGCAGGTCGTCTCTATGATGATGTGTGTTTACGCCGTTGGGTCAATGATGCCCGCGTCGTCTTCGAAGAATTAACCGATAAACCACAAATCATTGTTGCCAGTTCTTTTGGCGCTAATGCTGCGCTGAAATTGGCGCGCCTCTATCCTGAGCGTATCAAGGGAATGATATTGGTTGCTCCGGGTACGGATCTTGAAGAACACTTAGTCGCTCCTTACCTCAACAGAAGCGAAGCCAATCAACAAAGATATGCTGAAAATGGTGCTTTTTACGCAGCTGTTCCACACCATACGGGAAGCAATCTTACGATCAAGCGCGTGCTCTTAAGACGTGAGCATATTGATGCGACTAAACCAGAAGAAGTTTTCCGCGAAGGCGGCCTTATCACAGTGCCGTTCAAGGTCACCATTTTCCATGACCCTGAAGATAAACACGTTCCTTTTGCTGCTTCAGAAGAGCTGTGCGGTAAGATAAGAACTGTGTTTCCAGATTTTAAAGATCGAGTTCCCACGCCACCTACTCTTGTAAGATCAATATTTACAGGCCATGACCATCATAGTTCTTATGCTAAATGGTCACTCTGTGCCCAGGTTGAGCGGTTGATAGATTTTCATCTTTAAGCTAAAAAAGGCCCATGAGTGAGCGGGCCCATAAAAGCGTTTTCAACACTACATTGCTTGTTGTCGGGCTCGGTTATTTTATCGATTGCTTCGATCTCTTTCTTTACAACGCACTCCGCACACCCAGCTTACGTGATTTAGGGCTAGATGGTGATGCCATCACCAAAACCGGAATTTGGATTTTAAATATTCAAGTGATCGGCATGCTCATTGGCGGCCTGATGTGGGGTATAATTGGTGACAAAGTTGGTCGCAAGAAAGCGTTGATCGGATCCGTTCTTGTTTACTCGCTTGGCTCTTTAGGCTGCGCCTTCGTTTACGACGTCAATATTTATGCCATTCTTCG
Organism: Alphaproteobacteria bacterium; assembly: GCA_049276515.1. GTDB lineage: Bacteria > Pseudomonadota > Alphaproteobacteria > UBA9219 > UBA9219 > JAATFY01. Next base: position 11,453 of record JBASWO010000082.1, on the reverse strand, counting down.
TTTTCTAACAGGCATTGGTCTTGCCGGTGAAATTGGTCTCGGCGCCATTCTTGTGACTGAGACAATCCCTGATAGGAAAAGAGACTGGGGCCTGATGGCCTATGCTCTCTTTGCTTATTTTGGGATCATGGCAGCCAACCTCATGGCGCAATATGTGTCATGGCGCTATTGCTATGCGATTGGTGGTGCTGTTGGACTGCTCTTGCTCATGGCGCGCATGGTTCTGTTTGAATCTGGTCTGTATGAGAAACTAGCAAAGATCAAAGTTCCGCGCGGCTCAATCAAACTTCTTTTCAAAAAACCGGATCTTTTAAAGCGCTATATCTGCTGCATCTTTTTTGCGATGCCTTATTACTACATGGTGAATTTGCTAATCACTTTCTCGCCAGAAATAGCAAAAGCCCTCGGGATCGCAGAGCCCATTAAAGCCAATATCGCTATTTTTATTTACTCAGCAGCAGCTCTTATCGGCACCGTTTTGGCAACACTTGCGAGCCGTGCGCTTCAAAAGAGAGTTATGGCGCTCGCTCTTTTTATGTCCATCAATGCAGCCCTTGCTGCTTGCTATTTAACGCAGCATCAACCGAGCGCCACCAGTTTCTATATTTTGTGCGGCATTATGGGTGCCTTCAATTTCTATGTGCTTTTGCTGTTCACAGCCGTCGAGCAGTTCGGTACCAACATGCGCGCAACGGGCGGCACCTCATCTCTCTCCATTGGTCGTTCAACTTTAGTAATAACAACGTCGGTTTTTCTTGCCTTCCGCGGGGCGGGTTATGACGTTCTGTCATCGGCCGCTTTAGTGGGCGGGATTGTTTTTGCCATTGGTTTTATTTGTCTTTTAGGTCTGCGCGAGACCTATCATCAAGGCATGGATTTTCTCGAAGAAACTTGAGATAAGCTTGCCATGACTGCTCGTATGCATTTGCCTGTTCCCGAAGGTAGCACCAAGATTTTGCTACATTCCTGCTGCGCCCCCTGTTCCGGCGAAGTCATGGAAGCTATGCGGGCATCAGGCCTCGATCTCACGATTTATTTTTATAATCCCAATATTCATCCCCTTAAGGAATATGAGCTTCGTAAAGAAGAAAATATTCGCTTTGCTGAGAAAATGCACATCCCCTTTATTGATGCTGATTACGATACTGATAATTGGTTTTCGCGCGTCAAAGGTTTGGAGTGGGAACCCGAGCGCGGTAAACGCTGTACAGAATGTTTTGATATGCGTTTTGAGCGCACAGCACTTTATGGCCATGAAAATGGCTTTGATGTGTTTGCTTCTTGCCTCGGTATTTCGCGCTGGAAAAATATGGATCAGATCAATGATTGCGGCCATAGAGCCGCTTCACGATATGATGGCATGCGCTACTGGGATTATAATTGGCGCAAAGGCGGTGGCGCCAATCGCATGATTGAAATTTCAAAACGTGAAGAATTTTACCAACAAGAATATTGCGGTTGTATTTATAGCTTACGCGATACCAACCAACATCGTCGTGAGATGGGCCGTGAGAATATTCGTATTGGCGAAGTGTTTTATAAAAAGGATTAGAAAAATCCTATTTGAGAATTTTCTCGATACAGGCTTTAGCGATATCGCCAATTTTAGTTGGCACCTGTTCTTTGCTCGCTGCTTTTGATTGTTCAGTAGCTACAGCGCCATAGGTATCAAGATCCCAGCTGCGCATCGCATCACGCGTACATTGACAATATTGATCGCGCTGTGGGTCACTCTGGGCGCTTTCGCCACCCATGCAGGACAAATAATCACGGTCCAAAACATAATCCGGAACAGGCTCGGCATTTACGGACGAGGAAAGGAGAAGAAAACTAAAGGCAACGAGCGCAACGGATTTGGGCATGACTATACCTGCGGGCAGTTGAACGTGAAGCGCCGACAATAACTCAAGAAGGTTTAAAAAAAACTAAAGCCTTGTTTTTATTGGCTAAGCAGCGCCTGCTGAAGTGAGGGTACCGACATTATCTTTATTGGCCATATAGAGACTAGCAAAGTCGATCGGGCTTATCATCACTTGTGGGAAGCCACCTTCGCGAACAGCCGTCATCAGAATCTGACGCGCAAAGGGGAACAAAATCCGCGGGCACTCAATAAGTAAAACAAGCTTCAATTGATCTTCAGCCATGGAAGGCACACTAAAAACGCCGCCATAGGTAAGCTCACCAATAAACGCAACTTTGCCGTCCAATTTGGCTTCTAGTTTGAGGGCCAGCAAAACCTCATACATATTCTCGCCAGCACCGCGCGTATGAACATTAACGCCCATATTGATCTCGGGCATAGATTGAGTGGGCGCAAAAATACCGGGCGCATTAGGGCTTTCAAATGAGAAATCCTTGATATATTGGGCATTAACGGCCAATTGGATGCCTGCATTCTGATCTTTAGTTTCTGTCGTAGCCATTGGAACTCCTTATAAGGTGTTTTTTGCTACCACGGATAAGATTGCGCCGCAATGCATCAAGGTTTTATACTGAGGCCATGGGTCTCGATATCATCATCTATGCAGTTGTTGCCGCCGTTTTGATCGGTCGGCTTTGGTCCGTGCTTGGTCGTCGTAATGATGAAGACCAACAACGCCCCAATCCCTTTATCGCTCGTCCTGCGCCTAAGGAAAAAGAAGATGAGAAGCCTATAGCTATGCTTCCGCAGCGCAGTGAAGCTATGAACGTGTTTCAGCCCCTCAGTGTTGCTCCCGCTTCTCTCCTTGGTGCTTTAGAACAAATTAAAAAACTCGACCCTACTTTTGATGAAAAGCAATTTCATCAAGGGGCAAGGCAAGCCTTCACTATGATCATCGAAGATTTTGCCAAAGGCGATTTATCACGCCTCACACGTCTCCTTGGTCCTCGCGTACTTCCCAATTTCCAGAATGCAATTGAAGCACGGCGCAACGCCAATCAAACAATGGAAAGTAAAGTTCTGCGTATTAAAGATATTGAAACAACAGCCGCACGCGTTGAAGGCACCACTGCTATCATCACTGTGCGTTTTGTCAGTGAACAAGAAAACACATTGCGGGATGCCGCAGGCCAGGTTATCGGCGGTGATGCTGGCGTTATTGAAGAAGTCACGGATATTTGGGTTTTCGCACGTGATACGACTGCGAATGATCCCAATTGGATGCTGGTAGAAACGCATGCGTAAAAATGTGCGTTGGCTCACTGCACTCGCACTTTGCCTTATTACTGCTTGCACAGAAACGCCCAAAGAAAAGCCCGTTGAGAAACTGATCCTCACGCCTGTAACGTTTGAGGCTTTACCGGGCTGGAATGCTGACAAGCTGCTGGAAGTTCTGCCAGCTCTGCAGCGCTCTTGCGGCGTGATGCTTAAAAAATCACCCGATCAGAAATTAAGCAGCGGCGGTACGCCCCAAGATTGGGTGCAGCCCTGTCAGCAACTGATCGCAGAAACACCTAAGAATGATCAAGAAAGTCGCAGCTTTTTTGAGCGTTGGTTCAGACCGTTCGCCGCATCGACACAGGCTGGCGATCAAGGCTTATTCACGGGTTATTATGAAGCTGAGTTACGTGGGTCTTACCAACAGACCGGCATCTATCAAACGCCACTTTATGCACGCCCCAATGATCTTATCGACGTTGATCTTGGCGAATTTAAAAAAGATTTAAAAGGTCAGCGCATTGTAGGAAAAGTCGATGGAAGCAAATTAAAACCCTATGACGAACGCAAAACTATAGCCGAAGGCTCTCTCAAAGAACGGGCAAAACCACTCGTTTATGTCAGCGATCCCGTAGATGCTTTTTTTCTTGAAGTGCAGGGATCAGGGCGCGTGACCCTCGATCATGGCGACGTTCTGCGCCTCGGTTATGACGGCACGAATGGAAGAGCCTACACGGCCATCGGTAAAGCCATGGCGGATATGCAATTACTAGAGCGCCCCATAACAATGAAAGATATTCGTGCTTGGCTTAAAGCACATCCTTTGCGTGAACAAGAGATTATGAATCTCAACTCTTCTTATATTTTCTTTCGCGTTATAGAAGGCGAAGGCCCAATTGGTGCCATGGGCCTTCCTTTAACGCCACACCGTAGCATGGCCGTTGATCCCACCCATGTCGCGCTTGGAACGCCCCTTTGGCTGAATATTAAAGATGGTGAGGGAGCGCCTTTACAAAAAATGGTCGTGGCTCAAGATACAGGGGGCGCCATCAAAGGCGCTATCCGAGGCGACTTCTTTTGGGGTTATGGCGAGACAGCAGAAAAACAAGCTGGGTCCATGCAAAGCCAAGGACAGTATTATCTGCTGTTGCCGAAGAGCGTGATAATCGATGTCGAAAAATGAAGATGATAAAAAGATTTGGGCCGCTTATGCCAAGGGCGTAAAGCAAGTGGGCCGCAGGGCACTTAAAAAACTATCAATCGATCCTAAGACAAAACCGACAAAAGCACCTGCAAAACCTGGCCATATATTTAAAGTTGCTGCAGAGACAATACGTGCGCCAATCGTTGTTACCATGAAAAAGGGTAAACCTTTTCATGAACTCCTTGATCGTCGCACTGAACGGCAAATGAAGCAGGGCGTTTTTGCCATTGAAGCGCGTTTAGATCTACACGGCAAAACACAAGATGAAGCCTATGCAGCTTTACAGCGCTTTATCACAGCACAAGTGAAGACGGGTCATCGCAATCTTCTAATTATCACAGGCAAAGGCCGTGACGCCAAAGGCGCTCTTCGTACCAATCTTGTGAATTGGCTCGAGACTTTTGATACAGCCAAACATATTTTAGGTTTGCGGCCTGCTGCACAGAAACATGGCGGCGATGGAGCTTTTTACGTGATTTTACGGAAACAAAAATGAGTGATGAGCTTCGCTTATGGATTGGTATTTTTTCCGTCGTCATAAGCGCCGCGGCTTATCTTTATTATATGGTCATTACGTATAGAGGCCATGTTAAGCCGCATCTTTTCTCCTGGGCGGTTTGGGCCATTCTCTTGTGGATTGTCTTTTTTGCACAAGCAAGTAAGGGTGCCGGCGCTGGCGCATGGGTAACAGCTGCATCAGCTCTTTTTTCTACCATCATAACTTTCCAAGCCTATCTGTATGGCGAGAAAAACATAACGAAAAGTGACTGGATTGCTTTGATTGGTGCGCTGACCACTATTCCTGTTTGGTATATGACGCGTGATCCTTTGTGGGTTGAAATTATTGCTTGCGTCATCGACGCCTTTGCTTGCTATCCCACAGCGCGTAAATCTTATTACAAGCCTTACGAAGAAAGCGCCATCATGTTTACGGTTGATATTGTCAAATGGGTTTTTGGTATATTAGCCATGACGACGTTCTCAGCTGTAACATTGACCTATCCCATCTACGCCTTTGTGGCTAACGGAACCATTTTGGCGATCATTGTTTGGCAACGATTAAAAGCAAATGGCCTCAAACGAGCATGATGTTAGATAAGGATACGCTCGGTGTTATTTCTGTCAGCGTCAGTATGGTTGGCTATGGCAGCTATCTATGGTCGATTTATAAAAATCGTACCAAGCCACATATTTTTTCGTGGGGTATCTGGGGCATTCTGATGGCCTTGGTCTTTTTTGCACAAATGAGCAAAGGCGCGGGCGCAGGCGCCTGGGTGACGGGAGCATCAGCTCTTATGTGTTTTATCATTACGCTGTCTTCTTTGAAGAAAGGTGAGAAAAGCATAACCCGAAGTGATTGGATTGCATTCTCAGGAGCCTTAGCGGCCATACCCATTTGGTATCTTACGCAAGATCCTTTGTCGGTGGTTATTCTGGCGACAGTGATTGATGCGCTCGCTTATTATCCCACCTTCCGAAAATCTTTTATCCGGCCTCATGAAGAATATTATCTGACCTATGTGCTTGATATAAGTAAATGGATTGTAGCGCTTTTTGCTTTGCAGGATTATTCAGCAACCAGCACGCTTTACCCACTCTTTTTGCTGCTGGCGAATTCATGTCTGGTTGGCATGATTTTATGGCGTCGCCATCACCTAAAATCTTAATCCACAAGTTTGTGCCAAAATTTTTCGGCGATGGTATCTTTGCCGGTACGTTTGGCAAATTGATCGGCGACGATTAAGCCTGTGGGCGACGTAACATTAATCTCTGTGAGATAATCACCGATGATATCGACGCCGCTTAAAAATAAACCACGCTCACGTAAAGCGGGGCCTATAGCAGCGCAAATCTCCTTATCGCGCGCGTTTGCTTCTGCAGCCTCAGCACGTCCGCCAACGCGCATATTGCCACGCATATCACCCTCAGGTGGAAAACGATTAAAGAGACCAACCAATTCACCATCTAAAAGTACAGCCCGCTTATCGCCCAGTTTATTGATGGGTAAGTATTTTTGTATCATCCAAGGCTCGCTATTGAGTGCTGCCATGGTTTCAACTAAAGCCGGCAAATTATCATCATCATCTTTGAGATGAAAAATGCCGTGCCCGGCATGACCATGAAGTGGTTTGATAATAATATCTTTGTGGGTTTTGCGAAAATCTTCAATCGCAAGACGATCGCGCGTTATAAGAGTTGGCGGCATGAGCTCAGGAAAAAGAGCGATGAGTAATTTTTCTGGAGCATTGCGTACACCAACAGGATCATTAATAACGCGCGTTTTACCGGTGAGATGCTCCAAAATATGAGTGGCGGTAATATAACCAAGATCAAAAGGAGGATCTTGGCGCATCAAAACAATATCAAAATCTTGTAGATCTCGTTTTTGTTCTTCACCCAGAACCCAAGGATTTTTCTCTCCTGGCTTATACTTTAGGCTGTGGCCTCTCGCCGTAATAACCGTCTTACCATTCGCCACACTCATCGCGAGTTGGGTGGGCTCATAATGAAAAAGCTCAAAGCCGCGCTGAGCTGCGGCTTGAGCCAAATAAAGCGTACTGTCATAAGTCAAATTGAGACGCTCAAGAGCATCCATCTGTAAGGCGACTTTCATAGAATGGGACCTCTTTCCTCGCGTGTATTGGCTGTCTCAATAATTATGCATATAAAAATGGGTTTGAGGGCCCTGAAAATCAAGAGCGCTATTTGAAGCGCTTAACCACTGTTTTTTCCAGCCAACCAGAGCGCCCGCGCATAAACCTCACTTTTGCTAATGCCCGTTACAGCACAAGCCGCTGCTGATGCATCACGTACACTCATGCTACGTAAATAGGTTCGTAAAACATCATCTAGATCTTGCTCGGTAGCCACAGCTTCAGCTGGCGGCTCAACCACAATAACAATTTCACCCTTCACATCATGATCAAGATAAAATTCCGAAAGCTCGCCTAACTTCCCGCATTTGGTTTCTTCAAATAATTTTGTGAGTTCCCGAGCAATAGCAGCTTTACGTACGGGGCCTAGAATTTCAGCCATGTCGCGCAAGGTTTCTTTCAAACGCTGGGGCGCTTCATAAAAAACTAAAGTCGCGGGCACCACCGAAAGACCGGCGAGTGCTTTTTTGCGTCCCGTGCTTTTGGATGGCAAGAAACCAGCAAAATAAAAATGATCTGTTGGCAAACCCGATCCTGCGAGGGCGGTAATGGCAGCGCTAGGTCCCGGAATCACAAAAACATCAATCCCCTCTTCCCGGCAAGCATGCACCAGCTTGTAGCCAGGATCAGCAATGAGGGGCATACCCGCATCGCTGATGAGGGCAACAGCCTTACCCTCATTTAAATGAGCCAAAAGTTCAGGGCGGCGGCCATCAGCATTATGGTCGTGATAGGAAATAAGCTTTTGTTTAATACCGAATTTTGAGAGCATAGCGCCGCTGGTGCGCGTATCTTCGCAGGCGATAAGGTCGGCACTTAAAAGGGTGATAAGTCCACGCATTGTAATATCGCCCAAATGGCCGATGGGCGTAGCTACAATATAAAGGCCGGCAGGCAATTTACTTATGCCCGCATCCCCGCTAGCCTCGATCAGTTTCTTGGCCAGCAGCGGGTAATCCAGCGATGATTTCTTTTTTGTCTCAGAAGCGGAAACTGATTTCGACATGGTGTATGCTTGTTATACTCCTGAGTGTAACGGGCTGCGCGCAGTCATCAGCCTTTGCGAATAAACATAAATGGATAAACCCGTCGAATTGGTTTGGCGATAGTACTGCGAATATCGATGCTTCACAATCACCGGATATCTCACACATTAAGGGCCCACTCACACCGCCTGAGGCTGCCCCTCGCGAGCCCGTTGATAAAGCGCCCTTGCCACAGGGTGCGCTTGTTCCGCCTGCACCTCTTAAAGCAAAAGTGGCCATTCTCTTGCCACTCACAGGTAAAAACGCCGATTTAGGTCAGGCTATGCTCAATGCGGCCCAGCAAGCCGTTTTTGATTCCGCCAGTAATAATTTTGAGCTTATGCCGCGTGATACAGGCGAAGGCGAAAAAGGTGCCGAAGCTGCCGCACGCGATGCCATCGCTAGCGGCGCCCAACTTCTGATTGGCCCTCTTTTTGCCACCAGCATTCCAGCTGTTCGGGCTGTAGCACAAAAAGCCAATATCAATATGCTGACCTTATCGACTGATACGTCGCTCGCAGGTCCTGGTGTTTTTGTTATGGGTTTTGCACCAGGCGCTCAAGTTTCCCGCATCATTAGCTATGCAGCAACACATGGCCTTAAACACTTTGCAGCCCTCATTCCTAATACGGCTTATGGATCTCTGGTGCGGCAAGTTTTTGAGAAAACCGTCACTCAATATGGCGGCACGATTGTTACCATCGAAACATTTGATCCAGCGCGCCGCGATAGTCTTGCGCATATAAAAGTTTTAGCAACACGTGCCGAACGTTTTAACGCTCTCTTTTTGCCAGAAGGCGGCAGCGATCTTACGACTGTCGCCAGTCAACTATCAGGCAATGGTATTGATAGTAAGAAAATTCGTTTACTTGGCACAGGCCTCTGGGATGTCGAAGGGCTTGGTAAGCAATCTTCTTATTTGGCATCAGGCTGGTACGCAGCAAGTGATCCATCAGCACGGCAAAGTTTTGTGCGAACCTATAACTCAACCTACAGTCAAGAGCCTCCGCGCTTAGCAACACTTGCTTATGATGCAACTGCTCTCGCTGCCGTACTTGCAAAGCGCGGCGCTTCATTTGATGTTGCTGAGCTTACCAATCCAAATGGATTTGCTGGACTTGATGGTATCTTTCGTTTGACGCCTCAAGGATTGGTTGAACGTGGTCTTGCTGTGATTGAAGTGACACCAGATGGTGCGCGCGTTATCGATCCTGCGCCGACGACTTTTGCCGCGAATTGATCTTTTAAAACGGCTCTCTAGAAGTTTTTTTATCGGGCATTTTATTATTTGCAGAGGCTGGCTTCGCCTTTCTGCGCATCTCTTCTAAAAAACCCAGCTTTTTCCATCGCTTGCCGGACATCAGCATGATGCCTAAAATTTTCGGCAAATTGAATATAGTCTTTTAGTTTCAATGGGTTAGAGAAGGAAATTCAGAACCCATTAACCCTACCCACGTAAATTGGGGTCATCCAAAACGAAGGGTTTTAAATGGTACAGGCCGTCAAAAAACAAACCGCAGAAGAAGCGCTCGCAGCTTATAGAGCGCGTGCTTATGCAGCGCGTGGTGGTTTGCGTAACGGCCTTTCAGCAATGAGTGGTCGTAGAGAAGAGTCAGCTCCAACGTCAGCAGCACCAACACAACCGCAGAGCCTGACATCACGTTTGATCAATGCAGGTAGTAAGCAAGCTCAAGCCAAAGTTTTGGTTGATACAGCCAATACAAAACCTTGGGAGCTGAAGACACTGCGCCATTTGGATTTGAGCGGCGTTGATTTACGCGGCATGCCTGGTGCCGAAAAACTGCCCTTCAGTAAATTGAATTTGGATCGTGCAAATTTAGACGGTCTTAATTTAAATGGCGCTGACTTACGTCATGCCAATTTGGCGGGCGCTAGTTTGGCTAACGCAAATCTCTCAAACGCAAAATGTGAAGGCGCTAATATGCAGGGCGCTAATTTCGGTGGCGCTCAGTTGGGCGGTGCTAATTTCAACAATGCTCGTTTAGATCAAGCCAATTTTGATAACACAGCTATTGTTGGTGCAAGCTTTAATAAGGCTAGTTTGGCTGGCGCCAGAATGGCAAATACAACTTTGGATAATTGCAGTTTGGTTGAAGCCAATATGTCGGGTGTTCAAGGTGCAGGCTTGAATATCTTGGGTGGAATTCACACGGGTTTGAATTTGCAAGATGCGCAATTGCAGGGCGCAACGTTAAACGGTACATTTAATGAAGTTAGCCTGAGCGGCAATTTAAAAGATGCAAAATTGGCTGGTGCAACATTTGTAAATTCAAGCGTAAGTGGAACAGAAGTCGCACAAAGTCAGCCTCAGGTGAGCAATAGCCAAAGCATTATTATGTCGGCTTTGGAGGCAACACCAGCAGCTGCAGCACCCCAACGTCCTTCAGCCGCTTTCAACAAACCTTGGGCTGGCATGATCCCTCATGCAACGCCAATGGCTCCATCACCCGTTTAATTCATCAAATAATTGAGCACAGCATTGAGGCGTTGCAAACCCGTGCCTGTCGCTTGAAGGGCGGTATTTGTGTTGGCGAGATAGCCTTCGCCTTTCAGATGTTTGATTTTTTCAGCAGAAAGAAAATCAGAAAGCGGTGTGCCAAACTTATTCTGCCAATCATCATAAGCAATACCTTTGGTAAGACGTAATCCCATCATCAGAGCTTCGCGTTGAGTGGTCTCACAATTGAGATGATCACAGAGACGTAATCCATGGCCCTGTTCGGCCACTTTCTTGAGCCAGACATCAGGTGCTTTATGATCTTCGGTTGCGAATGTTTTTCCATCGATCTGATAACGTCCATGCGCACCAGGACCAATGCCAATGTAATCATTGTAATGCCAATAGGTCAGATTGTGCCGGCTTTCATCACCGGGCGCTGCATGATTAGAGATTTCATAAGCGGGAAGACCAACGCTGGATAAAATATCTTGCGTCATTTCATACATCGCAGCCGCTTGATCATCGGGAGCTGTTAGTTTCTCGCCGCGATTGGCTAAGGTATAAAATTGTGTGTTGGGCTCAATGGTCAATTGATAAAGCGAGAGATGTGCTTTGGCGAGCGAGAGCGCGCCACGCAATTCTTCTTCCCATGCTTTCGGCGTTTGGGCGTGCCGCGCATAAATCAGATCAAATGAAAAACGTGGAAAATGTTCCGCTGCCAAAACGATCGCGTCTTTAGCTTGGTTTGCGTCATGTTTGCGGCCAAGAAATTGTAAGGCTTCATCCTGCAAGGACTGAATGCCAAGCGATAAACGATTGATACCGGCAGCTCTAAAATCTTTAAATTTCTGAGCTTCAACAGATGTGGGATTAGCCTCAAGCGTAATTTCTATATCATTGGCAAGCGACCAATGTTTGCGAATATTTTTGAGAATATCTTCAACTGTCGCCACATCCATCAAACTTGGTG
>JBASWO010000081.1:0-7130 GCA_049276515.1 Alphaproteobacteria bacterium | reverse complement strand
GGGGTGTTCTGGCGCCCGTTTTAATATTGGTTGCAGTTCGAGCTATCGCCCCTGTAGCGGGCATGCCGCCAAAAAGAGCGGAGGCCATATTGGCTACACCTTGTGCAACCAGTTCCTGATTGGGACGGTGCTTATAGCCCGTGATGCTGTCGGCAACCGTCGCGGATAGAAGGGATTCTATCCCGGCGAGAAAGGCGATGGTAAAGGCTGAAGGAATGATGGCTTGGATTTGCTGAAAACTTAATGATGGTATGCTGGGTATTGACAATCCTGTCGCAATCTCTGGAAAACGGGAGCCAATTGTATCGACAGGTATATGGAACACGAAAGCGAGCAAACTGGAGAAACCCACCACGAATAAGTAAGCCGGAAGCTTAGGGCGGAGACGGTGCAGTAAAATAATTAAAAGCAAAGCGCCAATACCCATCAAGAAAGTAGGGCCATGTGCTGTGGAAAGTGTTTCTAAAATAGCCTTCCATTTTGGTATAAAATCAGCGGGGACTTTATCCAGCTTCAAACCTAAAAAATCTTTTACTTGAGAAGAGGCAATAATGACGGCAATGCCCGCCGTAAAACCGGTAATGACAGGTCGTGGAATAAATTTAATGACTTGCCCCAACTTGGCATAGCCCGCAATGATCAGGATAACGCCTGCCAGAAGGGTGGCGAGAATAAGCCCGTCATAGCCGTGATGAGTAATAACGTTATATACCACGACAACAAAAGCACCGGTTGGCCCGCCTATTTGCACACGGGAACCACCCAATAATGAAATTAAAAAACCGGCCACAACGGCCGTGATTATTCCTTTATCAGGTGAAGTGCCGCTGGCAATGGCGAGAGCCATAGCTAAAGGCAGTGCAACAATAGCAACAGTTAGTCCAGCAATTACGTCGGCACGAAAATCAGTTTTCGTATAGCCGTTTTTAAGAAGTGTATAAATTTTGGGGGTGAACTGTGTTGTATCCAAGATTTTTCCATCCGCGTATCTTGCTCGAAGTATGACTCGGGCCTGATAATATTGAGCCTATAACTTCAATATATACATTGCGAAGCAATTTAAATCCAAAAATACCAAACAGAAGGCCAATAAATACAGTCTGTAATGACGCCAAAATGAAAATAGAAGTGCCAGTGTACGAATTTAGAAATCCGGCAATATTTCATGTGGAAGAGCTAAAAGAGCCAACGCAATAGTCGGCTCGATTGAGCCTGATTAATAAATATCAGATTGAATTTTCACGATGTTTTGCTGTCGGACGAGTTCTTTGACCGCGGTCAAAGCCAAGAACCGCCACTTCTTCTATATATAAACAGTGGCGCTTGCTATTGGATGATGCCAAGGGATACCACAAACAGTGAAGGAGTAGATAATGCCGGTACGTTCTGTTGATGCAAACACACTGAAGCAATGGTTGGACAAGGGCCAAGCGGTTCTTGTGGATGTTCGTGAGCCTGCCGAATATGGGGCTGAGAGTATTCCAGGCGCAACACATATTCCACTTGCTCGTGTGTCGAAGAAGGTTCTGCCGGAGCTGGCAGGTAGGAAACTGGTCATCCATTGCCGGTCAGGAAAACGCGGCGGCACGGCTTGCGACAAGCTTTTTGCCGAAACGCCAGATTTAGAAATTTATAATCTTGAAGGTGGCATTGTGGCCTGGACGCAGGCTGGGTATGAAGTTAAAAAATCAGGCAGGTTTTTCTTGCCACTAGACAGGCAGGTACAGCTAGCTATTGGGTCGAGCCTGCTCCTCTTTAGTTTTCTCGGCTACTACTTTGACAGTACATTTTTCTTTTGGCTAACGGGGTTCCTTGGTGCCGGTCTTGCCTTCGCAGGACTTAGCGGCATCTGTGGTCTCGCCTTGCTCATGGCCAAAGCGCCGTGGAATCAGCGCAACTCGCCCAGTCCAAATTTCTGCGCTATGAAATAGAAAGCAACCTATTTAGATCATCGATAAATTGGCGTCCCCTACGGGATTCGAACCCGTGTTGCAGCCTTGAGAGGGCCGCGTCCTAGGCCTCTAGACGAAGGGGACGTAAAAGCCGGAGCGCGTTTCTAACGCGCAGTCGTGCCAACCTGCAAGGCATCATTTCTTTATTTTGGGACTAGGAGGCCTGTTTTGGCTTCTCATCAAAATGCTCAATTCCCTCAAGCTTTTTAATGTGCTTGACCACAAGCGTCGTTACTGGAAGTGCCAGCACTTCTAAAGCTACCTTAATGATCCAGGATGTAAAAAAGATTTCCACAAGAACAGCAGTTGGAATAATGCCCCAGAAAGCGAGTGGGTAAAAGACGAGGCCGTCAACAGCTTGAGCAACTACTGTAGAAAAAACGGCGCGGGAAGCAAAGCCTTTGCCTTTTTGAATAATTTTCATCCGGCTCATAATAAAGGCATTGACGAGATCACTAACAATATAGGTCGTTAGACTGGCAAAAATGATGCGTGGGATTATGCCTAGTACTTTCTCATAGTCTGATTGATTGCTCCAGTTTGGAGCGCTCGGCAAAAGCAGTGCCAGCTGTGTTATCACAACAAAGAAAATCATCGCAAAGAAGCCACTAAAAATAACTTGTCGCGATCTTTTGTAGCCATAAATTTCTGAAATAACGTCACCTAAAACTAAAACAAATGGGAAGGTGAGCGTTCCAGCTGTTACAACAAATCCAAAAAGATCTGCCTGCTTAGCGGCAATAACATTTGTGGTTAAATAAACAGCAATGAGTGCTGCGGCGAGGAAATGAAGATATTTGGGTTTCCATCCATCATCATAAGATAATTTAAGCTGGTCCATGAAAGCCCCGATCTTCTATGAAGTCCTGTCTATTTATGACCTTTAAAGCGTGAATTATCCGGGTCGATAAAGTTGGCGATGGAATAGTGCTGGTAATAGTAGGTCAGTAGATTCTTTTTGCAAGTTTTATAGCCTCTAGGGTTTTTGTTTATTCCATGGAGCTACCCAGTAAAGCAAGGCCATGCCCGGGAGGGCTGTGACTGCACTTATCAGGAAAAAGTTTGTCCATCCAAGACCCATTTTCTCCACGATAACCCCTGCGATCAGACCTGTAATACTGCGAGGAATGGCAAAAATGCTTGAGAAAAGTGCAAACTGCGTTGCTGAAAAGTTTTTATTGGTTTGTGATGCTATAAAAGACACGAAGGCTGTCGTCCCAAGGCCAACGCCAAGATATTCAAATCCCACTGCGATCCCGAGATAATAGATATTCATTTCTGCTATGCTGAGCAGAGCAAAACCAAAGATGGACAAAAGCTGGACGAAGCCGAATAGCCATAAGGCACGATTGATGCCCGTCTTGAGCATAATCAAGCCACCCAGAAAACCACCTACAACCATTGACCAGAAGCCAACCAGTTTAGCGACTGTTCCAATCTGGGTATTGGTAAAACCCATATCGATATAAAAAGGCGTCAGCTGAGCTGTTGCTAAACTATCCCCAAATTTATAAAGCAACAGGAAGACTAAGATCAAAAGGGCAAATTTAAAATCACTGCGTGTAAAAAATTCGTGGAAAGGCTCAATAATGGCTTCGCGCAGCGTTCGTGGCGCATGAGCTGTAAGTGTTGGCTCTTTTATAAGGAGGGTGCAGATAATGCCGGGCACCATAAAAAGAGATGTCACAAGGAAAACCCAAGGCCAGGGCAAAGAATCCGCGATGATTAAGCTCAAGCCACCGGGAATAAGCCCCGCCACACGGTACGCGTTGACGAAGAAAGAATTGCCCAATCCCAATTCAGCATCCGGTAGTAATTCACGACGATAAGCATCGATAGCGATATCTTGCGTTGCTGAAAATATAGCAATGATGAAGGTCGCTACTATGACAGCGGTTAAGGCGTCGGTTAAACCCAGTGAGCCTAGGCCTGTCATCGAAAGTATGAGTAAAATTTGGCACCCAAGAATCCATGTGCGCCTGCGACCCAAGAATTTGATGCCGAACCGATCGCAGAGTGGTGCCCAAAGAAATTTCCACGCATAAGGTATTTGGGCGAGTGCAACAATACCAATAGAAGTCAGATCAATGTCGTTTCGTCGCAACCAAGCAGGAACAAGTTGTAAGAGAACGTAAAGTGGTAGACCTGAAGAGAAGCCCAACAAAATACAAATCAGCATGCGCTGATTTAAGACAGCTCTTATAAGAGTTGATCTGCCCATTCACTCATCCCATGATTTTTGAAGAGGGAGGTATCAGTCATTGGCGTCCCCTACGGGATTCGAACCCGTGTTACTACCGTGAAAGGGTAATGTCCTAGGCCTCTAGACGAAGGGGACTTGAGGCTCTGCGTTACGTAAGTAATGCGAGGGAGGGAGAGTTAAACGACCTCGGCCCACGAATCAAGGGTGCTCTGTCGAAAAACCGCAATTTTTTCTTATTTTCTGCAGAATAGGCTTCTCCATGGCCAATAAAACAGTGGGGTTAAGGGAAGTTATCCTTAAAAGCCTTTAACCATAGGTTTTGACACTTTTTGCCTGCTGCTTGTCAAATCCCTTTTTAAAGCCCGCGTGAACACGCACGGACCTCATGCCTCACCAAAATTAGAACAAATATCAAAGCTTTTTCGTGCTGTTTTTTGGGATGGAAAAGGGCCGGCAAATTCACAGCCTGTTAAGCATAGGAGCGTATAACGGAAAGGTATTTTTCGAATCTGTATTTTATAAATTTCTCCAAAGAAAATTATTTTTAACGGAGCCATAAATGAAAAAAACACTCCTCGCCGGCACAGCTTTGCTTGCATTCATTGGCTTCGTGAGTTCCCCTCTTTCTGCTCAGAATATTTCGCAAGCGATAAGCGATGAACAGGCTCCAGAATATATCGCGCAGGGTCGTCTCTTGGTTGCGCCATTTCCAGGTGTATCAGAAGTTGATTTTGCGAATGCCATGAAAAAACATGGTGCGAAAGTCAAACAGAAAATTGGCAATTTACCTGTATGGATTGTTGAGGTTCCCGCAAGATCTGAGCGGGCGATGTTGGCACTGATTACACATAACAAACACGTCAAATTTGCCGAATTTGATGCGCTGATACCTCCCAACACTATCACGATAAACGATCCTAGTTTTTCATCTGCATGGCAATTGCCTAAGATTGCAGCTCCTAGTGCTTGGGAGCTAGCGCGCGGGGATGGTATCATCGTAGCTGTGCTCGATACAGGTGTGGATGGCACGCATCCGGATTTAGCGCCCAATATGATTGCGGGCTGGAACACAGCATCGAACAGTACGAACACTACTGACATTAAGGGTCATGGTACATGGGTTGCGGGCACTGTTGGCGCGCTTTTAAATAACGGCATAGGTGCGGCTGGTGTTGCGCCTAATGTAAAAATTATGCCTTTGCGTATCACAGATGATCCTGCGGGCTATGCTTATTACAGTGATATGGCGGAAGCTATAACCTGGGCCGCAGATCATGGCGCGCGGATTGTGAATTTAAGTTTTGGTCCCATCAATAACAGCTCGACCATTGTGAATGCTGGACAGTATTTAATAAATAAGGGCGGTCTTCTTTTTAACTCAGCAGGTAATGATGGTACTTTAAATACCATTATCAACCATCCAGCTATTATAACGGTGAGCGCAACAACCTCAGCTGATACGCGTGCAAGCTGGTCGACCCATGGCATCTTTACTGATCTTTCTGCACCCGGTGCTGGCGTCTACTCTACAGCGCGAGGTGGCGGTTATAATTTTGTGAATGGTACATCCTTCTCAAGCCCAATTGCGGCAGCAACGGGTGCTTTAGTTATGTCTGCAAACCCCTATCTCACACCTTTGCAGGTTGAAAATGTTCTGAAAGCATCGACCGATGATCTTGGCCCTGTGGGTTATGACGTTGAATTTGGCTTTGGTCGCGTCAATGCATTGAAAGCGGTGACTTTAGCGCAAAGCATTGCTGTGGATTCAACACCGCCAACAGTTGCGGTCACAGAGCCAGTCGCAGGAACAAATGTTGCTGGTATCCTCACCATCAAAACAGCATCAGCTGATAATGTGGGTGTTGATCATGTTGATATCTTTATCAATGGTCAATTACTGGGCACAACCAAAAACAATCAGCTCGTCTGGGATACGACGCGCTCATCAAATGGGAATGTGACGATCACAGCCTATGCATATGATACAACAGGTAATAAAAGCGCATTGGCTTCAGCCATCGTTACTGTAGCTAATGTTGTGGTTGTTGATACGGCTTCACCTACGGCTGCAGTAACAAGTCCGGCTAATAATGCCGTGATATCAGGAAATGTTGTGACCTTAAAAGGCGCCGCTTCTGACAATATTGGGGTTACCTCATTAAGTGTTGCTGTGGATGGTAAGACCCTTTGTACATCACCCAATGTTACGACCATCAGTTGTAACTGGAATACAAAGAAAACACTTAGGGGCGGCCATGTGGTTACGGTCGTGGCAAAAGATGCTGCCGGTAACCTTGGTTCGGCCTCTATTAATGTAGTCAAATAAATAGGGCCTCTAAGCCCCGGCGGCTTATCGGTGACAGAGTTGCCTTGTATTCGGGATCGCGTATGCTGGGGGTATGACGGATTCCCCTCAGAGTTCTCGTATTTTATTAGATGTCGACCAGTTAACGATGCGCTTTGGCGGTCTTACGGCGGTCGATCAAGTCTCTTTTAAAGCTTTAGATCAAGAAATCACCGCCATCATCGGCCCGAACGGTGCTGGTAAGACAACACTCTTCAACTGCCTCACTGGTTTTTATAAGCCGACATCAGGTGCCATGCATCTCCATAGGCATGGCAAAACAACAGATCTTGCAGGTCTTCCTGCCCATAAAATTACGCGGCTTGGGATCGCACGGACTTTTCAAAATATTCGGCTCTTTTCGAATATGACCGTCTTAGAAAATCTACTCGTCGCTGAGCATCGCACCTTAATGCATGCTTCTGGCTACACGCTGGGTGGTCTGATTGGCCTGCCGCATTATAGGCGCGCTGAGACAATTGCGATTGAGAAGGCCCGTCTTTGGCTCGATCGTTTGCGCCTTGTTAAAGCTGCCGATCGTTTGGCTGGTGAATTGCCTTATGGCATGCAAAGACGCCTTGAGATAGCGCGAGCGATGTGCACGGATCCCGCACTTTTATGTCTTGATGAG
>JBASWO010000080.1:0-13604 GCA_049276515.1 Alphaproteobacteria bacterium | reverse complement strand
GATATACCCAATACGGTTGCGGGAGCCCTTAGGGCCCTCCTACCCTTAAAGCCTGCCTATATAACCATCCATACTTCGGGAGGGCCTGCCATGATGCGGGCTGCGGCTGAGGCGGCTGCCAAAGGTGGTGCTCATCGTCCCAAGCTATTGGGCGTGACTGTTTTGACCAGTCTTGATGCGAGCGATCTTCAAGCCATAGGCCAAAATTACGACACTAAACAGCAGGTGCTGCGTTTGGCAAAACTCGCAAAAGACAATGGCTTAGACGGCGTTGTTTGTTCTCCTGAAGAAGTTGAAGTTCTCCGTAAAGAGTTGGGGCCCAGCTTTATTTTAATGGTGCCAGGCATTCGCCCCAGCTGGGCTGAAGCAGGGGATCAAAAACGGGTTATGACGCCTCAAGAAGCGATTACTAAGGGGGCCACCTATCTGGTTATCGGCCGCCCCATCACGGGAGCTGAAAACCCCCAAGATGCTGCTCAACGTATTGCTTCTGAACTTGCGGCATGAGCATCAAGATTAAAATCTGTGGGATCAATGATGCAGCAGCCATGAAGGCTGCCTGTGATGCGGGTGCTCATTATGTGGGTCTGGTTTTTTATGCACGCTCTCCACGTCATGTGACGTTTGATCAGGCTAAGACTTTACGGGCTTTGGTGCCAAATCACATCACAGCTGTCGGGCTCTATGTCGATCCCAGCGATGAAGACGTCCTTAAAGGTAAGGAGCTTGGACTTCGTATGATCCAACTCCATGGTAAGGAAACACCCGATCGTGTTGTGGCAATCAAAAAACTGACCGGACTTCCTGTGATGAAGGCGATTGATCTTCAAGGTGAAGTTGATTTTAAAATGGTACCAGCTTATGAAGTTGTCGCTGATCAACTCCTCTTTGATGCGAAGCCACCTGAAAATATGGATGCACTCCCTGGTGGGAATGCGATGGTTTTCGATTGGGGTCTTTTACACGGAAAGATATTTCAAAAACCATGGATGCTGGCGGGTGGTCTTAATGCATCAAACGTTGTTGAAGCTTTGCGCATAACAGCTGCGCCAGGCATTGATGTCTCTTCAGGCGTTGAAGATAGTCCTGGTAAGAAAAATCCAGATAAAATTCGTGAGCTGATTAAGGTCGTTTCAAATTTATAATCTTTGAGCTGCAATACGAATATTGACAGGTGTCGAAGAGCCGTGGGCTTGTGGAGCCTCTGGAGCCTCTGGAGTCCAAGGCTCGCCTGTAAACCGAACAAGCCTAACCATATCTTGCTTTAATCTTGCGGGTGCTGTTGCGGCATTGCCGATATCCCGCATTTCTCTGACAAAAGGTCCTTTATCAACCTCAGAGAGTGGCCATTTTTTGCAAATTTGCTCGGCAACCTGAAGAGCCAGTGCCCGTGTGCCTTTTGTCTTTGCGACCGGCATGCCGCTAAGTGTTTTTAGCGTGTGCGCCAGGGTATAAAGCATATCAACAGCCTCGTCATCGGGGAGCTCTGCGCGTCTTATGTTCGTGAGTTCATCTTTTACGCGCTGAAGCGAAACGACGCTGTTAAGACGAGCATTGCTGAGATGAGTTATTCTCGTCGACATAGGATGGCTCCTTATATGAATTAATCAATATCTCAATCCTAGGCATGAAAATTAAAAAGGAAAAGCCCTTCTGTCTTTGACGTGAGGCGCAAATCCGCTATGGTGCAAGCCATGGAAAACACCAATAAAAAGCTTAATTCTTATCAAACAGGCCCTGATGAAACCGGCCATTTTGGCATCTATGGCGGTCGTTTTGTGGCTGAAACATTAATGCCCTTGGTTCTGGCTGTTGAAGAGGCCTACAAGGCCGCCAAAGCCGATCCCAATTTTCAAAAAGAACTCGATTATTACTTAAAGGACTATGTCGGTCGGCCATCACCACTTTTTTATGCTGAGCGTATGACCCAAAAATTGGGTGGCGCTAAAATTTATTTCAAGCGTGAAGAACTCAATCATACCGGTGCGCATAAAATTAATCACTGTATGGGACAAATTCTCCTAGCCAAACGTATGGGCAAAAAGCGCATCATCGCAGAGACGGGCGCTGGCCAACACGGTGTGGCAACAGCGACTGTTGCAGCACTCTTCAATTTGCCATGTACAGTCTATATGGGTGAGCTCGATATGGAGCGGCAAAAACCCAACGTGTTTCGTATGCGCTTATTGGGTGCTGAAGTTAAACCTGTATCAAGTGGATCCAAGTCCCTCAAAGATTCTATGAATGAAGCGTTGCGCGACTGGGTCAGCAATGTCGAAGATACTTTTTATATTCTTGGTACTGTCGGTGGTCCCCATCCTTACCCCATGTTGGTGCGTGACTTTCAAGCCATCATCGGCAGAGAAACGCGCGAACAGATGATGCAAGCGGAAGGTCGTATACCGGACAGTCTTGTGGCATGCGTAGGTGGCGGCTCAAACGCCATTGGTCTGTTTTATGAATTTTTGAATGAGCCCAATGTGGCGATGTATGCGGTCGAAGCTGCGGGTCATGGTCTAGATACAGGTATGCATGCCGCATCACTTGCGGGTGGCAAAGCTGGTATTTTGCACGGTATGCGCAGTTATTTCTTACAGAACGCCGATGGACAAATTCAGGAAGCCCATTCGATTTCAGCGGGCCTTGATTATCCGGGCATTGGCCCTGAGCATGCATGGCTCAATGATGTTGAACGTGTGACTTATGTTCCGGCAACTGATGAAGAAGCTGTTGAGGCGTTTCAGGCCTGCGCTAAACTTGAAGGTATCATTCCTGCCCTCGAATCTGCACATGCTTTGGCTTATGTCATGAAACTGGCGCCAACCTTGCCCAAAGATCATTTGATGGTGATGAATTTGAGTGGCAGAGGCGATAAAGATATTTTCACGGTTGCCGCCAAATTAGGGGTGACTTTGTAATGCCTCATCCTTTACGACAGGCAGCTCAGAAAGCGGCGATCATACCCGGCCCAACGGCTGGTGGTGGAGCTGGTGCAAGCTCACCTCCCCCGCCACCACCGCCACCTTCAGCACCAGTTGTAATGGACCGGATCAAGGCGCGATTTGCTGAACTGAAATCTAAAAAGAAATCAGGTCTTGTGACTTTCATTACAGCGGGTGATCCCGATTTAGAAAACTGCACTAAACTTTTAGCGGGCCTTTCAAAGGCGGGAGCCGATTTAATTGAGCTCGGCATGCCCTTTAGTGATCCCATGGCGGATGGTACAGCCATTCAAGCTGCTAATATGCGCGCCTTTAAAGCAGGTATCACACTCTCTAAAACGCTCGATCTCGTGCGCGGTTTTCGTAAGCAAGATACGACGACACCCCTTGTGCTGATGGGCTATTACAATCCCATCTATATTTATGGTGTTGCCAAATTTGTACGTGACGCTAAAGAAGCGGGTGTTGATGGTTTGATCATTGTCGATCTCCCGCCCGAAGAAGATGCAGAACTTTGTCAGCCAGCCCTTCATGCTGGCCTTACTTTTATTCGTCTTGTAACGCCAACAACGGATGCGAAGCGTTTGCCAACGGTGCTGCGCGATGCGGGCGGTTTTCTTTATTACGTATCAATGACAGGTATTACGGGTAGCAAAGCGATTAGCGCGGATCCCGTGAAAGCCGCTGTCACTGAGTTGAGGAAACATTCGCAACTCCCCATAGCAGTTGGTTTTGGCATTACGACAGCTGATCAAGCTAAAACGATCGCACAAGAAGCCGATGCTGTTGTTATTGGAAGCGCCATCGTTAATCGCATTGCGGCGCAGTTAGACGACAAGGGCAAAGCTAAAAAAGCTCTTGTCAATGATGTTTTAAGTTTTATCGAAGGGCTAGCGAAAGCCGTTCACAACAGTTAGGTGTCTCACATGAAATTACTTCTTCTTCTCATCCTTGCTGTCGGCTTCGGCTTTTACATGAGCGAAAAAGGCCTTGTGCGATTGCCGGCGGACACCAAAGCACCTGCTATTGAGGCTGCTGGTGAAACAGCCTATCAACGGATTGTTCGTTCAGGTGTTGTGCGTTGCGGTTATGCTCTCTGGCCACCTTTTTTACGCAAAGATCCGAATACGGGTCAGTTGTCTGGCTTCAATCACGAAATTTTTAATGAAATTGGCAAAGAGCTTGGACTTAAGATTGAATGGGTCGAAGAAGTTGGGTTTGGCAATTACATCGAGGGCTTAAATGCCGGTCGTTATGATGCCCTCTGCCAAACTGTATGGCCAGATCCAGGTCGTTATAAAAATGCGACGATTACGCTACCTGTTCATTATCATAATGTGTATGTCGTTGTGCGCTCAAACGATGCGCGGTTTGATCAGGGTTATAACAAACTCAATGATGCTGCTTTTACGACCGCAGCCATTGATGGTGATGTCACGCAAAGTATCTCACGTGCCGATTTCCCGAACGCTAAAATTAATGCTTTGCCGCAAACTGTCGATGCCACTCAATTGTTTTTAGAAGTGGCGACTGGAAAAGCGGATGCAACTTTTGCGGATTACGGATTTTTCAAAGATTATGATGTCAAAAATCCAGGGAAGTTGAAAACCGTGGGTCAAGTTCTCCACGTTTATGGCTCTGTCTTCTCTGTTAAGCAGGGAGAAGCTGATTTGAAGAATTTGATTGATAGCGCCATTGTATCGCTGACCAACAAAGGGATATTAGCGGCTATTCTCAAGCGCGAGGACCCAGCTTCGATGCCACCGGCGCCCACCTATGCACCGGTTACGCCTTGAGTGAAAAATTAAGCATCAAAATTGAGCTTACCTTGCACAGCTCTATCTGCTTTGGGAGGGGTGGGCTCCATATATCTTTCAGGCCAAAGCAGTGGTGTCTCAACTAATCCACCTTTAACTGAACATAATCTTTCATCTAGCTGAGCCAAAAAGATATCACTCTGTCTTTTTCCGCGCCTGAAATCGACCAGCTCTTCCAAAAGGTTCACATAAACCATTTCGGGCTGTGTCATGAGAGGTTGATACGTTATGACCTTAGGTTCGTCCTCCGCAAAGGCGTCATTTAAGATTTTTGATAGCCCCGTAATATCGTGAAACCATTTAGCGGCATCGTTGCAAACATGAAAATCAGTGGCGCCTTCTCCTTTAAGGACAACTGTGCCTGTACCTTCCTCAGCCATCTGTTTAAACGCTGCGTTAAAAGCGCCATGCATATTTGAGAACATCATTGCTCGTAATACGTCAACCAAGAAGTCAAATGTAGGCAAATGATTGAACTCTGCAGTTGAAAGATTTCGCCTCTGCTTTAATTCGAGACGAATCTTTAAAGAAGCCCTCTCATTGCGTGCGGCTTCTTCTTCTGCAGTTAAGGATCTATGTGATGTTGGTCTCGCTCGAGGTCTCTCTTCGATTGCAGCGGCTCGAAGCTTGCGGCGCTTAGGTTTCGTGATGTCATCGGCAAGATCTCTTTCATTACGTAGAGCGCTAACGCGTGCTGACATAACATTATTTGTGATATCAAAACCTTTGCTACGAAAAAGTTCAGCTATAGCAGGAGGTTTTATTTGAAGAGCAAGAAGAGCTTCTAGAATATGACGCGCCGAAACATCTTGTGACTCTTCATTTATGGAGACAGGGAAAGCCGATCTATTCCAATCTTTACCTCTTGTGTCAGCAACGATTGCTGCTGGACCGAGCGCAGAACGAACATCGGCTAGTTTAAAATTTTGTGGAAATCGAAAGCGGGCCATGTTTGACCTTCTATAAAAATAAATTATTAAATCCCTGAAAAACTAGCTAAAATCGTGCTGGTTTGCAATTTGTTACATGGTTGTTTAGTTTCACCATCTTAACCAACGAAAGCATTGAAATTCCATGAGCTGGCTAACCAATTTCGTTCGTCCAAAAATTCGCGCTCTTGTTGGCGTTAAAAAAGATGTGCCCGACAATCTATGGGAAAAGTGCCCAGGTTGTAGTGCGATGCAGTTCAAGCGCGACTTGGATGAGAATTTAAATGTTTGTCGTGCGTGTGGTTATCACCTGAAGCTTGGTGCACAACGTCGCCTCGAAACACTTTTCGATGAAGGTAAATTCCGCGTCGTTGATGTGCCCAAAGTTTTAGTCGATCCTCTTAAATTCCGTGACCAGAAAAAATATGCTGATCGTCTCAAAGACGCCCGCAACAAAACCGGCCGTGATGATGCCATCGTTGTTGGCGAAGGTGTGATGGGTGGTGTCAAAACCGTTGTGGCTGCTTTTGATTTCAGCTTTATGGGCGGATCGATGGGCATGGGTGTTGGTGAAGCCATCATCACGGCAGCACGACGCGCCGTAACGACAAAATCATCTCTTATTATTTTCCCAGCTTCAGGCGGCGCGCGTATGCAAGAAGGTGCTTTGTCCTTGATGCAAATGCCGCGCACCATTATCGCGGTTGATGAAGTGAAGTCTGCTGGCTTGCCCTATATTGTTGTCTTAACAGACCCAACAACAGGTGGTGTGACGGCTTCTTTTGCCATGGTTGGTGATATTCATGTCGCCGAGAAGGGTGCGCAAATTGGCTTTGCTGGCGCCCGCGTTATTGAGAACACCATTCGTGAAACATTGCCTCCCGGCTTTCAGCGTTCTGAATATTTGTTAGAACATGGCATGGTTGATATCGTTGTTGAGCGTAAGGATTTGCGCGACACCCTTATCCGTGTGATGCGGCTCTTGCGTAAAGAACCATCAAGTAAGAAACCGCTATTAGCCGGACCCGTACCTCATGGTGCCCGGAGCGCAAAGCGTATTTAACGTGGCCGCGCCTGCAAAGCCGCAAAATCGCACAGCGACAGAGATCCTCGAAGGCTTTCGGCGCGATCATGCCAAGGACATTACTTTAAGTCTTCGTCCGGCTTATAAGGATTTGCTCAGTAAGCTAGGTGATCCGCATTTGCATTTGCCTCCTGTATTTCATGTTGCAGGTACAAACGGCAAAGGATCAACCTGTGCCTTTTTAAGATCTATCCTTGAGGCAGCTGGTTATAAAGTTCATGTTTATACATCTCCTCATCTTATGCGTATTCATGAGCGCATTCGTGTTGCTGGGAAACTGATCAGCGAGGATGCATTAAAAAATTTATTGCTCGAATGTGAAGCCGCATCGCCCCCCGGAGCGCTGAGTTATTTTGAAGCCTCAACCGCAGCGGCTTTCGCTGCTTTTGCGCGAACCCCAGCAGATTTTACACTTTTAGAAACAGGTTTAGGTGGCAGGCTTGATGCCACAAATGTCGTGCCCAAACCTTTGGCGACATTAATTACCCGTCTTTCCTTTGATCACCGAGAATATCTTGGCAATACACATGATAAAATTGCACGCGAGAAGGCAGGCATTATGCGTCAAAATGTACCTTGCTTTACGATGACGCAATATGAGAGTGACAGCATTAATGCCTTGCGTGACGTTGCCTTAAAGGTTGGCGCACCCCTTATTGCGGGTGGACAAGATTGGCACATCACACCAAAGGCCAAAGGATTTCACTTTAAGTATGGTGAGCACATCTTCGATATGCCTTTGCCATCTTTGATCGGACAACATCAGATAGAAAATGCAGGTTTGGCGCTTGCTGCTTTAACCGTTTTACCAAAACCACCTAGTCAAGAGATCATGGCGCAAGGTTTGCAAAAAGCTACATGGCCTGCGCGCTTGCAAAAGATTGAAAACGGCCAATTGGCAGAGCTTCTCCCCGCTCAGGTAGAGTTGTGGTTGGATGGTGGTCATAATGATTCCGCGGGATCAGTTTTGGCAGAACAAGCAAAACTTTGGCGTGATCAAGATGGACACGAACTTCATATCATTTTGGGAATGCTGACAACAAAGCTCCCCTGTGAATTTTTGGCGCCGCTTCGTCCCTACATTTCAAGTTTATGTACAGTTGCGATTGCTGATGAACCGCAAAGTTTTTCCTCTCAGGATTTAGCAATCGAAGCGCGCGC
Organism: Alphaproteobacteria bacterium; assembly: GCA_049276515.1. Taxonomy (GTDB): domain Bacteria; phylum Pseudomonadota; class Alphaproteobacteria; order UBA9219; family UBA9219; genus JAATFY01. The sequence goes on along the minus strand of JBASWO010000080.1, from coordinate 5,671 downwards.
TTGTGATATCCACAATGTTGTTACGGCTGACTCTCTTCAAGAAGCGATCACGCTTTTGTCGAAAGCCAATCGACGCCTCTTAATAACGGGTTCCCTTTATCTCGCCGGCCAAGTCTTGCGTGAGAATGGCTCGGACATCGAGGCATAAAAAAACCGCCGCACAATTGCTTGGCGGCGGTTTTCTATTCTGATCTTTGATTATTGAGCTGGAGCTGCTTCTGGAGCAGGTGCTACGGCTGGTGTCGCACCAGCTTCTTTTTTGCCATGTTGGTGTTTGGCATGGTGATGCTTCTTCGCATGGTGCTTTTTGGCAGCATGATTTTTCTGATGTTTTGGAGCAGGCTTCATTGTTTCTGTGGCAGCAACAGGCGCCGCGCCTGACATTGCATCTTCAACAGCGTAAACGGGGCCCGAAAGAAGGGCGGCTACTGCAGCGGCTGCAACAAGAAGTTTAATCGAACGCATTGTACTGGTCCTTTCCATGATGTTAAACGACCCGACCGGGCCGTTTGCGACTGAGAAGAAAAGAGCATGGCGAAATAAGGCCGTCAATGGCTTGGCAGAGGCCCTAGGCTTGCCTGAGAAGGGGATTTACCTACCTTCCAACAGCGCCTTTCCACAAAGGGGGTGCCTTTATTCCCACTTTGTTTTGCCATTTTTCCCGGTTATAAACTTGGCACTGGGTCGATTCCACGACCTGGCTTTCGATTGGGGGAGTAGATGCGTTTCTCGTTACGTTCGGTTGTTTTGGCCCTTGCTTTGCTTGTTGCGGGTGTAGCGTTTATTTCGACCCCAACTCTTGCCCAAGATGAAAATGCAGCACCTGCTGCAGACCAAGGCAACAAAAGTGCCGCAGGTAAATTCATTCAAAGCTTAGGTGATCGCGCCATCAAGGCGATTGCTGATAAAAATGTTTCGCAGGCTCAGCGCAATGATAAGTTTCGTAACATCCTGCAAGATTCGTTTGATCTGGCGACCATTGGTCGTTTTGTGATTGGCCGTACGTGGAATGCCGCAACACCAGCGCAACAACAAGAATATATGAAGCTGTTTGAAGCGCTGGTCATCAAAACCTATGGCGATCGCTTGACGCTTTATACGGGTGAAGGCTTTAAGGTCACGAGCTCACGTGCCGAAAGCGATAAAGATTTTATTGTTAACAGTGAAATCACGCATCCTGATGGATCACAACCAACAGCTATTGATTGGCGCGTACGTCAGAAGAACGGCAAGCTTGGTGTGATCGATGTGGTTGTTGAAGGCGTCAGCCTTAGCGTTACACAGCGTCAAGAATATGCTGCTGTTATCCAAAGCAATGGCGGTCAGATTGATGGTCTCCTGAACCTTATGCGTCAGCAAGTTCAGGGCAATAATCAGCCAGGCTAAGGAGCTTTCATAAAACTATTCTTAGGGGCAGGGTCATTCCTGCCCCTATTTATTTGATGTTAAAGGCTTTTATTTCAATTTGAGCCAAGACATTGAAACTATTCATCTGCCGCTTTAGGTGGAATCTCTGTGCCCCTCTATGGTAAAAAACACTATGTTGATTGCGTTTTGAGAGAGGCTTTTTTCAAGACTAAATGGGTTAGCCTTATATCAACCAAAACAGAATAGCGAATTCATGACAAATGTAACTTCGGTAGATGCGTTGAAAGACGCTGAACTACGTAACGGCAGCCTTGAAGTGCGCCTGGCAGAGACGCCGGAAGAAATCGATGCGGCTCAAGCTTTGCGTTACCACGTTTTTTACGAAGAAATGGGCGCTGTACCTTCATCCGAAATGGCCGCCCGCAAACGCGACTTTGATCAATATGATGAGCATTGTGATCACCTTTTAGTTATCGATCATGCTCGCAAAGATAAAAATAAAGTTATTGGCACGTATCGTCTGATCCGTCGCGAAGCCGCCCAGAAATGTGGAGGCTTTTATTCAACTTGTGAATATGACATCACGCCTTTGTTGGATTACCCAGGCGAAATTTTGGAATTGGGCCGTTCTTGTATCGATGCTGAATATCGCACGGGCCAAACCATGCAGACCTTATGGAAAGGTCTCACAGCCTATGTTTTCAAATATGATGTACGGTTGATGTTTGGTTGTGCCAGCTTGCCAGGAAATGATCCGTCGGCTCATGCGGTACCTCTCTCCTATCTCTATCACCATCATTTGGCCCCTCCCGGTCTGCGCGCCAAGGCTTTGCCTGAGCGCTACGTCAATATGAAGATGTTGCCGAGCGAAGCTTTTGACCCCAATGCTGCTTTTGATGGCATGAAATTAGATCCCAGGACCGGTGCCAACAGCCTTCCACCTCTGATTAAAGGCTATATTCGTGTAGGTGGCTTTGTTGGTGATGGTGCTGTTATCGATAATCAATGGAACAGTGTTGACGTCTTTATCATCGTCAAGACCGATCTGATTACGCGTCGCTATATCAAGCATTACGAGCGTAGTCATGGCAATGATAAGGACATCGTCCTTCCTGTCGAATAAGTACGGCGGTAGGTGACGCCGCCTTCTTTTTATGTCACAAATCCCCGCATGAAGACGCCCGCATTACCAGGAATAATCTCAAGCGCAACCCTTTTGGGGGTGATGCGCGTTGCCATGTTCTTTACATTGATGTTCCTCTTATGGATTGCGCAATTCAGTTACCGTTATCTCAAACCACAAAGCATTTTTTTCGTAGCACAAATTTTCTATCGCATCGTCTTAAAGGGCATGGCTTTCAAAATCCGTGTGCATGGTACGATGACGAAGACAACGCCAGCTTTGTTTGTCTCCAATCATTCCTCCTATCTTGATATTCCTATTTTGGGCTCGCTTATTCCAGGTTCATTTGTTGCAAAGGCTGATGTGCGTGATTGGCCGATCATTGGTTTTTTGTGTGACCGGCAAAGAACGGTTTTTGTTGAGCGCCGCTCTACACGTGCCGAAGAACATCGTGATATGTTGGGCGAACATTTAGACAAGGGTGAGAGCCTGATTGTTTTCCCAGAAGGCACATCATCAGATGGTATGGAAGTCCTGCCTTTCCGTAGCACGCTCTTTAGTATCGTCGAAAAACGTGAAGTACCTGTGCAGCCCGTCACCATTATTTGTAGTGAGCTGGATGGCATGCCCATCACACGCGCTTTACGACCTATGTATGCTTGGTTTGGTGATATGACTTTTGCGCGCCATTTATGGCGTGTCTTTAAATCAGGCCATTACACGGTTGATGTCATTTTCCATCCTCCGGTTGAGGCCTCTGATTTCCCTAATCGTAAGGTATTAGCCAGTTATTGCCAAAAGCAGGTGGCTCGTGGCATTGAACAATCCCTGACGGGGCGGGGTATTTCTGTCGATGCGACGCCAAAGCTGTTGCCGTCGCACCATGATAAAATTGAGAGCGAGCCCTAAGTGACGGCCATGATGCAGAAGAAATTATTTATAAAAACCTGGGGTTGCCAGATGAATGTTTATGACTCGGCACGTATGGCCGATGTCGTAGCGCCGCTTGGTTATAAGACAACAGAAGATGTTACAGATGCTGACCTGGTTATTTTCAACACCTGTCACATTCGTGAAAAGGCTACTGAAAAACTCTTTTCCGAATTAGGTCGCCTCAAATCACATCAAGAAGCAAAGGCAGAGCAGGGTGGCCGCATGATGGTGGCTGTTGCAGGCTGTGTGGCGCAAGCCGAAGGCGCAGAAATTCAAAGACGTGCCCCTTATGTGGATATGGTCTTTGGACCGCAAACCTATCATCAATTGCCTGAGATGATTGCACGGGTTAGTCGTGGTGCTGGTTTGGTTCTAAATACAGAATTTCCGGATGAGCCAAAATTTGATTTATTGCCACAAGAACAAGCCTCGAGCGGCGTGAGTGCATTTCTCTCTATTCAAGAAGGCTGCGATAAGTTTTGCACATTCTGTGTCGTGCCTTATACGCGGGGTGCTGAATATTCGCGCTCCGTCCAAAGTTTAATCGATGAAGCCGAACGCTTGGTCAAAAACGGAGCCTTTGAAATCACGCTTTTGGGCCAAAATGTAAATGCTTTTCATGGGGAAGGGCCTGATGGAAAAACCTGGAGCTTAGCTCGCTTGTTCCATCGTCTCGCTGAGATCAATGGTCTTAAGCGCCTGCGTTATATGACCTCACATCCACGCGATATGGATGATGATTTGATCAATGCCCACCGGGATATTCCGCAATTGATGCCGTTTTTGCATCTGCCTGTGCAAAGTGGATCAGATGCAATTCTAGACGCTATGAACCGTAAGCATACAGCAGATCATTATCGCCGTATTATTGATAGACTGCGTGATGTGAAGCCAGATATTGCTGTTTCATCTGATTTTATTATTGGTTTTCCTGGCGAAAGCAATGATGACCATAAAGCATCAATGCAGTTGGTGAAGGATATTGGTTTCGCTCAAGCCTATACATTCAAATACAGCATTCGGCCCGGCACACCTGCAGCTGTTATGCCCAACCAAGTTCCTGAGAATATCAAAGATGCACGTCTTCAAGAAATTCAGCAGTTGGTGCGTGAGCAACAAGAGCAGTTTAATCAGCGCATGATAGGACAAAGCTTGCCGGTGCTTCTCGATCGCGCAGGCCGTTATGAAGGTCAGTTGCATGGTCGAACGGCTTATATGCAGGCCGTTCATGTGCAGGGACCGAAGCGATTGATTGGTCAAGAAATGACCGTTAATGTAACCAGCATCGGTATGAATAGTTTGACAGGTCAGTTGCTTGAAGCTGCTTGAAATTTCAATTGCTACACAGGGCTGGAAAAAAATTCCTCATCTATCGGAGCGGCTGAATAAAGCTGCCGCTTTAACGCTCAAACATTTGCCTAAAAAATTTCAGCATCCCTGCAAAGTTAATCTGCTTCTCACAAGTGATGCTGCAATTCGTCGCTTGAACCGAGATTTTCGTGGCTTCGATAAGCCCACCAATGTCCTCTCTTTTCCACAATTCACGCCCGCTCAGCTCACGAAAATGGGTAAAATAAGGGGGGGTATCGAGTTAGGGGATATCGCGATTTCATATCAATATGTAGTAGATGAAGCTAAAAAAGACCACAAGATATTGATAAATCACCTAATCCATCTAATGATTCATGGTCTTTTGCATCTTTTCAGCTATGATCATTTGTCCAATTCTGAAGCCGAGAAAATGGAACGTTTAGAAAGAAGGATTATGAGCAAACTGGGTTTGCCCGATCCTTATAAAATTGCTGTGGCCGTCCCGGCTAGATCAAGGACGTCAAAGCGCAACAGGGTGCCAAGACAACGCACAAAGACATGAACGATCCCGCTTTATCTGTAACACCCCCATCACCGGAACCTATCGGCGAAGAGCCGCGAAGTTGGTGGCTAAAACTTTGGCATGTGCTGCATACATTGGTGCGTCCGCCGCCCGATGCAGAAGTTCTGCGTGAAGTCGTTGAGGAATTAATCGAAGAGCCTTTATCGGAATCTGGTATTTCACCAGCCGAACAAATGCTTCTCGGTAATATTATGAAGTTGCGTGAGTGCAAGATCATCGATTGCATGGTCCCGCGTGCTGATATTGTCGCCGCTGATGTCTCGATGCCGCTCAAAGAATTGGTCGATATGATGGCAACCACTGTGCATAGCCGTATCCCGATTTATCGGGGCACTTTAGATGATGTTATAGGC
>JBASWO010000079.1:0-8348 GCA_049276515.1 Alphaproteobacteria bacterium | reverse complement strand
GTCCTGTAGAGCAAAAAAATATTTTGCCAACGCTTCATGACTTCAACAGCAAATGGGATTTAGAGCTGAATACATTTGCAGGTATTGAGGCGCAGGTTGCCGCTATCGCTGATGATATTGCTTACAATACACATGACATTGATGATGGTCATAGGGCAGGGCTGTTCCGGCTCGAAGATTTACGTGAGCTACCCTTGTTTGGTGCGGCGCTCGCCGGCATGGAGATGCGTTACCCCAACACAACGAAAGAACGCCTCATGCATGAAACGGTGCGTGAAGTTATCGGCCTTATGGTAACGGATCTGTTGGAAACAACGCGCGCCAATATTCAAAAACTGCAGCCAAAATCTGCTGTTGATATTCGTCAAGCTCCTGAAGCTGTGGTGAGCTTTAGTTTTAATATGGTGCAAAATGTAAATGTCCTGCGCGGCTTTCTGAATAGCCGCATGTATCGGCATAGTAAGGTCAATCGCATTTGCGCCAAGGCACAAATTATTGTGAAAGATTTGTTCAATTTCTTTATGAAAGAGCCAGCCTGCATGCCCAATGCATGGTTTGAAGCCGTGCGTGCTAGTGGTGGGAATGACAAGATTAAGGCGCGTCTTGTGGCCGATTATATCGCAGGTATGACAGACCGTTACGCTGTTCAAGAACACCGCAAATTATTTTCGACAGAGACAATGCTTTAAAATGACAATTTATAAAACCATTCACGACGTTGTTAACGCCGCGGTTCTTGATGCCGTGAAAGAGGGTGCCTTGGTCTTAAGCGGACCGGCACCAACCTTTGTTGTTGAGCCGCCGCGTGATGCCTCACATGGCGATCTGGCGACCAATGTGGCCATGGTTTTGGCAAAAGTTGCTGGCAAAGCGCCGCGCGCTGTCGCTGATATCTTAAAGCCTAAGCTCGAGGCCCATCAAACGATCACTGGTGTCGATATTGCGGGGCCAGGTTTTATAAATCTACGGCTGAATGCCTCGATCTGGCAGGCAGAAGTCAAAGAAATTTTGAAATCAGGCATCCACTATGGCGACAGTACGATTGGGCAGAAACTCAAGGTGAATGTCGAATATGTTTCGGCCAATCCAACAGGTCCTATGCATGCTGGCCATGTGCGCGGTGCTGTCATCGGCGATACGTTAACGCACTTACTTGCAAAAGCTGGTTATGACGTTACACGCGAATATTATTTTAACGATGCTGGCTCGCAGGTCGATGTTTTGGCGCGTACAACTTTCCTTCGTTATAGCGAAGCGCTTGGTGAAGCTATCGGCGATATTCCTGAAGGGCTCTACCCTGGCGAATATTTAAAAGATGTCGGCGTGGCGCTTGCGCGGCGCGATGGCCAGACATGGCTTGGTAAGCCTGAAAGTGTATGGCTTGAGCCAATCCGTGATTTTGCCGTTCAGTATATGATGAAAATGATCCGTGAAGATCTTGATCTGATCGGTATCCATCATGATGTTTTCACGAATGAACGTGAAATGGTTGAAAACGGCACGCTCGAAAAAGCGTTCAAAATTTTAGAAGATAAAGGCCTGATTTATGTTGGCACGCTCACGCCACCTAAAGGCAAAACCATGGAAGATTGGGAGCCAGCACCCCTTACGCTCTTCCGCTCGAGCAATTTCGGCGACAGCACCGATCGTCCGCTTAAAAAACGTGATGGGACGTGGGCTTACATTATGCCTGATATTGCTTATCACTATGACAAGTTTAATCGCGGCTTTCAGCTGATGATCAATGTGCTTGGCACTGATCATGGTGGTTATTTAGAGCGCATGCGACCTTCGGTTGCTGCGCTGAGTGATAAGAAAGCCGAATTGGACGTAGTGTTTAACAACATTGTTAAAGTTTTTAAGAATGGCGAGCCCGTCAAACTATCAAAGCGCTCTGGTAATTTGATTACCTTGCGAGAAATGGTGGAACAAGTTGGGGCAGGGGCTGTGCGGTTTTTTATGCTGACACGTGATCCCAAATCGCCTTTGGATTTTGACTTTGCCAAAGTCGTTGAGCAAACGCGCGATAATCCTGTTTTCTATGTGCAGTATGCGCATGCGCGCAGTTGCTCGATCTTGCGACATGCTGCTGAGATTTTCTCACCTCAAGAATTATCGGCGCAAAGTTTAGCCCAACTTGATTTAACAGCTCTCAATTCAGCGGATGAATTATTGCTGATTAAATTTATGGCCAACTGGTCCCGTGTTGTGGAAGCGGCGGCTTTGGCTCGTGAGCCGCATCGAATCGCTTTCTATCTTATGGAGCTCGCAGCGCTCTTTCATGGCCTCTGGCACAAAGGTAATGACAACGCTTCACTGCGCTTTATCATTGCAGATGACAAAAACTTGACCCGTGTGCGTATGGCGCTCATTAAATCTGTACAAACCATTCTTCAAAGTGGACTTGCTGTCATGGGTTGTACGCCAATGGAAGAGATGCGGAATGATCGACCCGAAGCCGCCTGAACTTTTTGCGGAACGTCCCGTGCGCTCTGATTTTGCGCGTCGTGGTCCTCCTTATATCGTGCGTCGTCTTATGACGCTTGGCGTTTTGGCGGCTTTGCTGGGGCTTGGCCTCTATTGGGGTTTTATGCGAGAGCCAGAAGTAAAGGCGCCGGAGGAAATCCCGACGATTAAAAGTGAAGGTACATATAAAGAAAGACCCGAAGAGCCTGGTGGTTTGGATATTCCACATCAGGACGTACAAGTTTATCAAGCGTTAGATCCCAATAAGGCGAGCGCCAAGCCTGAGATCGAACATCTTCTACCGCCGCCAGAAACACCACTTGCCTCTGCAGCATTACCGCCAGTTCAACAAAGTGCTTCGACAACGCCACCATTAGAAAGCCTGACCTCGTCATCAGCGCCACCACCCCAATCTGTCCCAGCTGTTACGCCTTCAGCCCCTGTCGTAACAACCGTTATGAAATCAGAGCCAGCGCCCAAGGTTGAAGAAAAAGCGCCAGCTGAAGAAGTAAAGCCAGCGTCTGAGAAGATTGTTGTGGCGCCGCCCGTTCCACCGGCGGAGCCTAAAACGATAGATCAGGTGATTAAAAGGGTTACAACTAACAAAGCGACAGCGTCAGCAGCATCGTCAGGTTATGTAGCTGTGCAGTTGGCTTCATTGCCGGATCAAAGCTCTGCCCAAACGATGACGGCAAAATTGCAAAGTAAGTACAGCTCAGTCTTAGGATCCTCAAAGCTACATGTAGTGCGGGCTGATCTTGGATCGAAGGGTGTTTACTATCGCATTCAAAGCCACACGATGAGTGAAGATCAAGCCAAGAGTATTTGTGCAAATTTAAAAAGTATGAAAGCAGGGTGCATCATTGTCCGGCCCTGATACCTCTAAACCGCGGCCTGTAGTTTTTGGGTGCTCTCGCCCCTCTTTGACGCCTCTTGAGCGTACGTTCTTTAAATCAAGTAATCCGTTTGGCTTTATCCTCTTTAAACGTAACTGCGAAACACCTGATCAGGTGCGCTGGCTCATTAAAGAATTACAGCAAGCTGTCGGACGCGATGACGTTCCCATTTTTATAGACCAAGAAGGTGGAAGTGTGGCGCGGCTCAAGCCGCCGCATTGGCCCAAATATCCGCCAGCTCGCGTTTTTGGCATGATGTATGAAAAAGACCCCGATTGGGGAACGGAAGCCATGCAGCTTTGTACGCGTCTTATCGCTCATGATTTAGTGAAGCTAGGTTTCACTGTAAATTGTGCTCCGGTCTTGGATCTTTTTATTGAGGGTGCGACATCAGCCATTGGCGATCGTGCCATGAGTCGTAAACCAGGTGTTGTTGCTGCACTCGCGCGTATTTGTGCTGAGACGTATCTCGCCAATGGCATTCTGCCGATTATCAAACATTTGCCCGGTCATGGCCGCCTTAAGACAGATCCGCATTTTATGTTGCCGGTGATTGAAGCCTCTTTGGCTGAGCTTGAGAGTGAAGATTTTCAACCCTTTGAGCTTTTAAAAGATTTGCCGCTAGGGATGAATTCACATGCTGTCTTCATGGCCATTGATGATGAGCGTCCGGCCTCTCTCTCTCCTAATGTCCATGACGTCATTCGCGATATGCTCGGATTTGATGGGCTGCTTTTCTCTGATGATATCACCATGAAAGCCCTGCATGGTGCGCCCCATGAATTGGCCTTAAAGGCCCTTTCTGTAGGCACGGACGTCATTCTGCATTGTAATGGGGATATGGCCGAAATGGAGGCTATTGCAGGGGCTTTGGAGCCTATTAACCGTGAAAGCTGGGCCCGCTGGGAATACGCCAAATCGGTAGTAAATCCGGCTAATCCTGATTATAATCCCCAACAAGATGCCGCACGTTTAGATGTGCTTTTAGGCGGCCTAGCTTATAACGCCGAATCAGTGGCTTAAAGCGCCTTCTTAAAGTAGAAATTTTACCGAGGCGCTTTTTGCGGGATTTTCGCATTGATTCGCCATTAGAACATTGAGTTGAAGCCACTATTTTGAGTGATCCATGATGGATGATGTAACGCCTTTTTCTGAAGCTGACAGCACAGCCCTTATTGGAGCTGATCTCGTCGTTGCCCTTGATGGATTTGAAGGGCCGATTGATCTGTTGCTCAATCTAGCGCGTGAGCAGAAGGTTGATCTGAGTAAGATCGCCATCTTGCCTTTAGCGGAACAATATCTCGAGTTTATTGCATCAGCCCATAAATTGCGTCTTGAGATTGCTGCTGATTATTTGGTGATGGCGGCCTGGCTTGCCTATTTAAAATCTCGCCTCTTATTGCCAGAACCTGAAGTCGCGCAGGGTGAAGTTGATCCTGCGGCTATGGCAGAAGCTTTGCGTTTCCAATTGCTACGTTTAGAAGCCATGCAGAAAGCAGCGCAACAGGTTCAGGCTTTGCCGCAGTTGGGTATGGATATTTTCCTTCGTGGCCAGCCTGAAAAAATGGAAATTGAAGAAAAGCCCATTTATTACCTGCCAATCCAGGATTTACTCGCCGCGCTCACAGCCCCTCTGCGCCGCCGCCCACCGGCTGCTTACAATATCGCTGCGACGCGCCTTTACAGCATGGAAGAAAGTGCGGAACGGTTACGGGATTTGTTGTTGGGTGTTCCAAGTTGGGCCGTGCTTCAGCATTTCTTGCCAGAAATGATGATGAATGCAGAGCCTTTGGAAATTCGCTCAGCTCTGGCCTCAACATTCGCAGCAACACTTGAAATGGTCAAAAATGGCGAATTGGAATTACGCCAAGACGGAACATTTGCGCCGATTTATGTGTGTCGGCGGCAGCCCTCAAATTTGAATGAACAACCTGTGAGTGAAGAATGAGCAAGAAATCATCAGCCGCTGAAATGCCTGCAGAACTTCGGATCTTGGAAGCCATTTTGTTTGCCAGTGCTGAGCCTCTCTCAGCAGAGATCTTGGCGGAGCAAATGGATGAGGGCGCCAATATTGATGATTTGCTCATTGAATTGCGCGATCATTATGCGCTACGCGGCGTCAATTTGATCGAGACCGATGGGCATTGGAGTTTTCGTACTGCCGCCGATCTCGCAAGTGAGCTCAAAATCACACGCCAGCCACGCCGCAAGCTGCCTCGAGCTGCTGCTGAGGTTTTGGCGATCATTGCCTATCATCAGCCTGTTACGCGCGCTGAAATTGAAAGTATCCGTGGCGTTGAAACAAGCCGCGGTACTTTGGATATTCTTTTGGAGTTGGGCTGGATTCGCCCTGGCAAACGTCGTGAGACACCGGGTCGTCCTTTGACATGGAATACAACCACTGAATTCCTCAGCCACTTTAATATTGAAAAACTGAGCGATCTTCCCGGTATTGAAGAATTGAAAGCTGCTGGATTGCTCGATACACGTCCTGTTCTATCGAACTTGCCGCGTGAGCAGGCTGATACGGATGACGCGCCCGATGAGGATGATGAATTTGCCTCATGGATGCAGGATGAACCCGCAGCCGAAGCGGCGGAATGAGCGTATCAGCTAAGGAAGAGTTAGTTGCTACCCTGATTGCGGGGGATGGCGCTAGGCTTTCCACTCCAGAACTCAATGAAATAGCCGGCTTTCTACATGTTAGTCGCATCAGTATATTGGCGGATGGCGTAGCTGCCGATATTTTCTTCACAGGTCTTTCTGTGCAAGACAGCTATACGCTTCTTAAAAAAGTTATTGGTCAAAAGCCATTTGATGTTTTCGTGCAGATAGCCGCGCATCGCCGCAAGCAACTTTTAATTGCCGATATGGAATCCACAATCATTGAGCAGGAAATGCTGGATGAATTAGCGGCCCTTATTGGTATAGGTCAAAAAGTGGCCAACATTACGCGCAGAGCTATGAACGGTGAAATCGATTTTGCTCAAGCTCTGCGTGAACGCGTCAGTCTCTTGCAGGGAAAGCCAGCACACTTACTGGCAGATGTTACAAAAACAATTACGGATACGCCGGGGGCTGAGGCCCTCGTTGCGACCATGAAGGCTCACGGTGCGCAGTGTTGGTTGGTCTCAGGCGGGTTCATCTTTTTTGTAAAATCAGTTGCAGAAAGATTGGGGTTTGATCGCTTTCATGCCAATGATTTGATTGTGCGGGATAACACCCTGACGGGTGAAGTGCTTGAGCCTATTCTTGACAAAAACAGCAAAAAAGATTTTCTCGATAAAGCCTGTGCAGAACTTAAACTCCCACTCAGTCGTACACTTACGGTGGGCGATGGGGCGAATGACGTGCCTATGCTGGCGGCGTGCAATCTGGGCAACGGATTAGGGGTCGCTTTTCAGGCTAAACCCAGCGTTCGTGCCGTCATCCCACACCAAATTAACTATGGTGATCTGACGGCACTTCTTTATGCGCAAGGTTATAAGCGCGATGAGTTTATTTCTTCTTCCCGAACGTAATCGCGACAAACCGTAAATCATCTTTACGGTTGATGAGGAGAAGAAGTGGCTTATTATCTTTTTTCGCCTGTTTGACCCTATCAATCAGGTCTTTAGCGACTTTCATCTCATGCTGACCCGCTTCGACAATAGTGTCGCCCACCTGTAGCCCGTGATCAGCGGCTAATCCATCTGATGACAGGTTGGTGATGATGAGGCCTTTCACATCCTTCTTGATCTCAAAGCGACTGCGCAAGCCATCGGTCAAAGCTGCAACATTGATATTAAGATCTTCGATTTTCTCAGCATTGGGGGTAGGGGGTGCTTCTTCCTTTTTATTTTTGGCATCGTCTTCTTCGTCTTCCTTACCTTTAGACTCGCCGACCTTGATTTTTACATCAATCTTTTCGCCTTTACGGAAAACCGTAGCGTTGACTGTTTTTTCGGCATCCGTCTGAGCAACCATGAGGGGCAAGCGCCGCATTTCTGAAACATCCTTACCATCAAAAGTGAGGATGATATCGCCGGGCTGAATACCTGCTTTAGCAGCGGGACCGTCAGCTGCCACGCTGGAAATCAAAGCACCGCGCGGCCGATCAAGACCAAGGCTATCAGCAATGTCTTGTGTCACGCTTTGGATATGAACGCCGAGCCAGCCGCGACGGATATGGCCGTGCTCCTTAATTTGTTGAATGATATTTTTCGCAAGTGAAGAGGGAATGGCAAAACCAATACCAATGGAGCCACCTGAGGGCGAGAAGATGGCCGTATTAATACCGATCACTTCTCCATCCATATTAATCATAGGCCCGCCCGAGTTTCCGCGATTAATGGAAGCATCGGTCTGTAAATATTCATCATAAGGGCCGGAATTAATGTCGCGCGCACGAGCTGAGATAATACCAGCTGTGACTGTGCCACCGAGACCGTAGGGATCGCCAATTGCGATGATCCAGTCACCAACACGCACTTTTTCACTATCACCCCAACCGAGAGCCGCAAGGGGCTTCTTTGGGCTCACTTTGAGGAGGGCTAGATCAGTCTTTTTATCGGTACCAACTACTGTTGCGGAAAGGTTCGTGTCATCTTGCAAAATGACAGTGATTTCGTCAGCACCTTCAATGACGTGGTTATTAGTAACGATATAGCCGTTGGAATCGATAACAAAACCAGAGCCAAGGGCTGTCGCTTTGCGTTTTTTATTCGCGCCGCTTTTTTGCTTATCCATAAAATCTTTGAAGAACTGCTCGAAAGGAGAGCCAGGCGGTAATTGCAAATCTGGAGGCAGATCCATCATCAGCTCTTCTTTAGGAGCGATGGTTTGGCTGGTCGAAATATTCACAACAGCTGGCAGAAGCTTTTCAGCAAGATCTGCGAAACCTGTAGGTCCGCTACGCGCAAAGGCTGGTGAGAAGGGAAGAAGAGTTAAAACGAGCAGCGCAACTGTGGCGTTAAAAAGAGCGCTCAATTTCATTCTCATATTAGC